>QIEB01000670.1 GCA_003229495.1 Flammeovirgaceae bacterium | reverse complement strand
TATTCGTCTTTCAACTTTGATGAGAATAATTAGAGAAGGACTTGGCGGGCACTTAAAACTTAGTCTTGACGTCTAACACAAAAACCGAACGCTTAAAACTCGCAAAATTAATTGCAATATTTCATCAGTCTGCTAACAAGGCCGAAAGCGGCGCATTGTTGACTGCGTGTCCATAGCTTTCCGCGAGCGCTATAACTCTCTGCGGAGGCGCTATCGGTGGCCGAAAGCTTGGAAAGCAACTTAACATCGATCTCTGATAATCAGCAAGGTAGGTGCACCTTCTTGGTATTTTTCGTAATTTGAAATTAGTAATCCGTAATTGAGTTTTTCATGTCCCAATCTCGTCAACTTGCAGCCATCATGTTCACCGACATTGTCGGGTATACAGCGTTAATGGAGGAAGATGAGGAGAAAGCATTTGAATTACTGAAGAAGAACCGTAGGGTACAAAGACCTATTATTGAGAAGTATAATGGCAAATGGCTAAAAGAGATAGAGTTAGATGATGGATATTCACCTATTGCAGAGATATATTCTTTACTAGGAATGTCTGAGGAAGCTGCTTTCTGGCTTGAAAAAGCATATGAAAACGGAGAGCTAAATCCAGAAGGGCTAAATTATGAACGTCTATTTGAAATTCGCCAATTGGATATTTTAGATGATTCATAAACCAAAAATAGTAATTACTAGTTGATTGAGCCACGCATTATTGATTCAGAGCGCCGTTTTGGTCAAACCAACCATGGCACCTATTTCGAATCCAGAACCACGTAGTCGGTCCATTCCATACTTTCAAAGTATGCGGCTCCTGCACCGGTTTCAGGTCCCAGGTATGAATCTTCCACCAGATATGAACTCAGTTCAAGAGCGAGTTGCTTATGGGGTCCGAACAGCTGCTTGACGATATCTTGCTCTTTTCCGCCGGTAGGCCAAAATCTTTCCCGGGCAGACACCGATTCGATGGCATAAATCGTTATATACGACCCTTTGTCATCTCCCGCGACGGCCTTGTAATACAACAGGTTCATGTCATTAACAAGATGGCCCACCGCTGGATGCAACTTATGAACAACCAGTTTCTCGAAATCTCCAGCCCGGTCCGGTTTTACCTTGATGTAGTGGATTCCGAGTAGATCAATGGCAGGTAGGGAGGTAAACTGATCGGCACCGATCAAGTGATACTCGGTATAGCCATCCGGCCTGCCTAAGAAATCAGAAGGCCTTTCTGATAATTCACCGGCGACCGAAACTACAGCCTTATCATTGAATGGACTACCAGGGGGCTGTTTCTTTCGGTCTTCTAGTTTCGCGGCGATGCACACCGTTAATAATTCCCCCTTTCGGCCTCCACGGTCCGCTTTGAGCAGGTACAAAGTGGCTCCGGATGAACTCTTATTCCAGGCTGGCGCCAGCTCTTCCAACATAAAAGATTTAAAGGCATCCGAATCTGCATCTTTTATCAGCGGAGAAGTACTCACCAATATCGCTTCACCCAATAGAATGCGTTGGGCTTTAGTGGTAATACTATTCGCCATAAAAGCAAATAATGCCAATATTATCAAATATGCCTTCATCTTATCTTCATCGATGGTAACTGATCTAAAATTACAAATTGCTCAGGGCATTTACTACTTATGAGACTTTTGGTAGGTTACTGGGTGATATTCTGGCAGACATTACTGTGGTCGATTTCTGGGTGAAACAAAATACAGGATTTCCAGTACCGGAATCTTAATCCCAAGCCCCATGTAGATCAGAGATCAGAGGTCATAGATCAGAGATCCCGTTAGGCGTACCCCAGCAGCCTCAGCATATCCTCACTTTCCTGTTCCTCAGCAAACAGTCTGCTTTGCACCACCGCGTTCTTATCGCGATCAATGATCACATGTTGTGGCGCCGGTATCAAACAATGTTGTAATCCGCCAAAGCCACCCAAAGATTCCTGGTAGGCCCCGGTATGAAACATGCCGATATACAGCTGGCTCCCATTGTCCATTGTTGGCAGAAATAATTCTGAGGAATGGATCTCAGAATTATAATAGTCCATGCTGTCGCAGGTAAGTCCTCCCAGGCTGACTCTTTGATACCCTGATTGCCAATTATTTATTGGAAGCAATATAAATTTGCTGCCAATTCCCCAGGTATCCGGAAGATGGTTGATAAATGAGCCGTCGATCATGTACCAAAGCTCTTTTTCGTTCTGCATTTTCTGGTCCAGGATCGAGTAGATCATGGCCCCGGTTTCTCCTACCGTATAGCTGCCAAATTCAGTGATGATATGCGGAACAGGCACGTGGTTTTTACTACATATCCACTGGATATTTTCCACCACCTGTTCGATCATATATTGGTAATCGTAAGTGAAGTTCAGGGAAGTTTTAATGGGGAAGCCGCCGCCAATATCTATAGAATCCAGATCAGGGCATATTTTTTTTAGTTCGCAATATTTGTACATGAACCTGCTCAACTCGCTCCAGTAATAAGCAGAATCCCTGATCCCGGAATTGATAAAGTAATGTAGTACCTTCAATTTGGCGTTACCCGGTTTGATTTTTTGCTGATAATAATCGATCGCATCTCTGTATCTAATCCCCAGACGGGAAGTGTAAAACTCGAATTTAGGCTGCTCATCTGACGCCAGGCGAATACCCACTGAATAAGGTTTATCCAACTGAGATTCATAGTACTCGCACTCCTTCAAGTTGTCCAAAATGGGTATACAATTATCAAACCCATCTTTTATCAGTTCTACTATATATTTAAGGTAAAGAGGTCGTTTAAATCCATTACAAATCACCAGTTGGTCTTTAGTCATTCGTTGGTGGCCGCACAGATTCCTGATAATGGAAATATCGAATGCTGAAGAAGTCTCCAGTTGAGCTCCTGTCTTCAATACCTCCTCCATCACAAAACTAAAATGTGATGATTTTGTACAGTAGCAGTAGGTATAGGAAGCGTCATAGTTATACTGTTTCATGACTTCCTGAAAGCACCTGGTAATCAATTCTATGTTTTCTGAAATCTTTGGCAGATAAGTCAGTCTCAAGGGAGTACCGTAAGTGTTAATAATTTCCATCATTGAGACTCCATGAAACTTCAGTTGGCCGTCATCGACAGTGAATTCTCTGTTAGGAAATTCGAATGTCTGCTGAATCAGATCGATGTATCTTTTCATGCCTTTTCTACAGTACTTATTTTTGTTTTGGGTGGCGCAATATCGCCATAATTTTCTGATCTTTACAGCTTCCAATTTTAAAATATCCCTAAACCAGTGAGCCGGGACAAACCCATATCTTCCTTTATCGAATCTCACTTTTTGCATTTCAATGCTGCCAGTCTGGTAGACGCCGCTAGAGGCTATAAGCAGTTACTGGATCAAGGTGGGAAAATGATGATCACTCTGGCCGGGGCCATGAGTACCGCAGAGCTGGGAAAATCCCTGGCCCACATGATCAGGAACGACAAGGTCCATATCATATGTTGTACTGGCGCCAATCTGGAAGAAGATATTTTCAACCTGGTAGCCCACAATCACTATCGCAGGGTACCGGACTACCGTGACCTGACGCCCGCAGACGAAAAATCCCTGCTCGAATCTAGACTGAATCGCGTTACAGACACTTGCATTCCTGAAGAGGAGGCCATGCGCCATCTGGAGCACCATTTAACAGCCCTATGGTCAAGGGCTGCCAACCAGCGCCAACGATATTTCCCTCACCAATACATCTACCAGCTGTTGGAGTCAGGTGAGCTTCAGTCTAATTACCAAATCGACCCCAGTGATTCATGGGTGCTGGCTGCTTTTGAAAAACAAATCCCCCTGGTGGTTCCCGGTTGGGAAGACTCCACCCTGGGAAATATCTTTGCTGCTCATTGTATTAAGGAGGAATTTTCCCCCGAAATTGTGAAGACCGGGATCGAATACATGATTTGGCTGGCTCAATGGTACAGTAAGGTTGCCCAGGATTCGGGTATCGGATTCTTCCAAATAGGCGGAGGGATCGCCGGAGACTTTCCTATCTGTGTAGTACCTATGTTACATCAGGACCTAAAAAGAACATCAACCCCCGTATGGAGTTACTTTTGCCAAATCTCCGATGCTACCACCAGTTATGGGTCCTATTCTGGGGCGGTCCCCAATGAGAAGATCACCTGGGGCAAACTGGATGTGGACACCCCAAAATTTATCATTGAATCGGATGCAAGTATTGTTGCTCCTCTTATTTTTGCGCATGTGTTAGATTGGTAAAATGAATATTGATAAACAATTAAGGGAAAGCCTTTCACAGGCGCTGGACAAACTTTATAATGTTTCAATAGCAGCAGAAAGTCTGGTTTTGCAGCCCACCCGGAAAGAGTTCCAGGGGACACATACCTATGTTACTTTTCCCATAGCCAAACAAGCCGGCAAAAACCCTCAGGAAATAGCTGATGACCTTGGCAACTATCTGGTGGAAAACGATCCCGCGGTAAGGGCATTCCAGGTAGTAAAAGGTTTTTTGAATCTGACCATTCACGATAAAATCTGGTTAAATAAATTAGTGACCATTGCAGCTTGTAAAAGCTGGGGTCAGGGCCAGAAAAACCATCAGCTGGCGGTTATTGAAATAGCCTCTCCCAATACCAATAAGCCGCTACACCTGGGACATTTAAGGAATATTTGTCTGGGGTTTTCAGTTTGTAACATACTGGAAAAGGCCGGCTTTGAGGTTAAAAAGGTCTGTATCGTAAATGACCGGGGCATTCATATTTGCAAATCCATGGTTGCCTATCAAGAATTCGGGAATGGCGCCACCCCCGAATCTTTGAAAATGAAAGGAGATCACTTTGTGGGAGACTATTATGTAAAATTCAACAAAGCCTTTAATAAAGAAGTGGAAAAACTGGTAGAAGCAGGTGACAACCCCAAAGAAGCTGCCAAGAACGCTCCTATTTTGAAAGACGCACAAAGCATGTTGAAAAAATGGGAAGCCCATGACCCTGAAACTTTGGCCCTGTGGGAAAAAATGAACCGGTGGGTGTATGATGGATTTGATGAAACCTACCTCACCATAGGAGCTGACTTTGATAAGATCTACTACGAATCGGACACCTATGTGCTTGGAAAAAACATTGTTAAAGAAGGTCTGGAAAAAGGAGTTTTCTATCAAAAAGAAGACCAATCTGTCTGGGTTGACCTTACCGATCAGGGGCTGGATGAGAAATTAATCCTTCGGGGGGACGGCACCTCTGTTTATATTACTCAGGATCTTGGCACCGCAGATTTGCGTTATGATGATTTTCAGTTCAATCACTCCGTGTATGTAGTAGGCAATGAGCAGGACTATCATTTTGTGGTTTTATTCAAAATTTTGAATAGACTGGACCGCCCCTATGCAGATGGATTGTATCACCTGAGCTATGGGATGGTCGATCTCCCCAGTGGTAAAATGAAATCCAGGGAAGGGAAAGTAGTGGATGCCGATCAGATCATGGACGAGATGATCAAAACCGCGGAAGTACATACCCTGGAATTGGGTAAAATCGAGGGGTTAGACGATCAGGAGGCCTTAAAACTTTACAAAACCCTGGGGTTAGGAGCATTAAAGTAACTAAAGTAGATCCCAAGAAAAGGATGCTTTTCAACCCGGAAGAATCTATTGCATTTCAGGGAGATACCGGTCCTTTTATTCAATATACCCACGCCAGGATATCCGCCATATTGAGAAAGGCCCGGGCTGATGAACTGTCCTTTGAATTTGAGCCGGGCGACCTTACCCTGCATCCCAGTGAACAAGCGCTTATATACTTATTTGATGAATACCCTGGCAAAATACAGTCTGCTGCTATGGACTATACCCCCTCCACCATTGCCCAGTATATCTATGAGCTGGCCAAGGAATACAACCGTTTTTATGCAGAGGTGTCTATTTTCAATGAGCCAGACCTCAACTGTAGCCAATTCCGGGTAGTGTTGTCTGAGCAGACGGCGAAAATTATCAAGTCCGGAATGGGTCTATTGGGTATTGATGTACCAGACAGGATGTAGCCTATGTCAACCACAACCAAAGTATGGATTATCGCCGCCAGGCCCCGCACCTTACCTCTGGCAGCCGCCAGCATATGCATGGGGGGATTTTTAGCATATTATCATGGACCTTTCGATTGGATTGTTTTCTTTTTGACCCTGACAACCACCTTTCTTCTGCAGATATTGTCAAACCTGGCAAATGACTATGGTGATAATAAGCATGGTGCAGACCATCATGGGAGAATTGGTCCGGATAGAATGGTCCAGTCAGGGATCATTCCCGCAGCCAAAATGAAAACGGCTATGGTGGGGATTGGTGTATTTACTTTGTTATTGGGCATTCTACTACTGATTCAGAGTGTTGGATTCAATAGCCCGCCGTTCTACATATTTTTATTTTTGGGGATAGTGAGCATTGCTGCAGCCATTAATTACACTTCTGGTAAAAAACCCTATGGCTACCAGGGACTGGGCGACCTGGCGGTACTATTGTTCTTTGGACTGGTGGCGGTATTTGGAACTTATTTTCTACAAACATCCAGTTTCCAATGGGACAATTTACTCCCGGCATTGTCATGTGGTCTCTTTGCCACTGCAGTTTTGAACATCAATAATATTCGGGATATTGAAAGTGACAGGAAAGCCGGCAAACTTTCGATACCTGTGCGCGTCGGCCGGCCGGCGGCTATCTGGTATCATTGGGCACTTCTTTTTATAGGGATCAGTTGCTCGATCGTCTTTACTATGTTACACTACTCTTCTCCCTGGCAATGGATCTTTCTACTTACACTACCGCTGATCTACATGAACGGGAAGGCCGTCCAATTCAAATCCGGAGCTGATCTGGATCCGTATTTGAAACAAATGGCCCTGACCACACTGGTTTATGTGCTAACTTTTGGGCTGGGACTGGTTATAGCAAGTAGTGCGTTCCCTAATTAGTATTGCATAAAATTTGTAATGATAACTAGAAAACGCACTACTAGGTCATAGAAATCACAGCTATCAACTTCGACATTTCTTGTTCGGTGTTCAATGTTCAGTGTTTTTCTACGAAACATTGCTATATTTAGGCCGACCACTTAACCGTTGCACTTTATGAAAACAATTCTTGTCCCAACAGATTTCTCCAAAGAAGCAGGCTATGCTTTGGATGCTGCTGTTAATCTGGCTGCCAAAACTGGTGCACAAGTGCTATTGCTACATGTGGTGGAAGGTTTTGTACAGGGATCTTTTGCTACTCAGGGAGGCGGCCCTGAAGACATTTCAGAAGACGTTTTTATAAAAAAACTGCTGGATAAGGGAAAAAATGATCTTTCAAAACTAGTGGCCAGGGGCAACCTGGAGGAAGTCAATATCATCACCAGTATTAAATTAGGAAATCCTTTTCACCACATTGCCAGAGATATTCTTGCTAGTGAGGCTGATCTGGTGATAATGGGATCAAAGGGGGCGTCAGGCTATGAAGAAGTAATAGTTGGATCAAATACAGAACGCGTGGTCCGGCACTCTAAATGTCCGGTGATCACCGTTAAATATCCCGTTGATTTCAACCAGGTGACGGACATTGTGTTCGCTGCCGATTTTATTGAAACTGAGGACAATGTAGCCGCAGAATTAAAAACCCTCCAGAACTTGTTGGACGCTAAACTTCATTTGGTAAAAGTAGATACTCCCGGGAATTTTGAAAATAGCAGGACCATTAAAAAAAGGATCCATGCCTTCGTGCAAAAGCACCACTTGGAGAATTATACCATCGAAATCTATAATGAGTCCACAGAAGAAGACGGTATCATCTACTTTGCTGAAGACATTGATGCGGATATGATTGCTCTTGCTACCCACGGCAGGACTGGATTAATACACTTGTTGAGTGGGAGCATTGCGGAGGACGTGGTCAACCACGCCCGTCGTCCAGTATGGACTTGCGGGATACTCAACTAAATAATGGCAAAAAAGAAATTCAGAAATAGGTCTGGGGTAGTGTATTCCACAGATCCGGATTTTAATTATCACGAACTCCCGACGGAACAGCAAACAACAGGTTCCCCGTCGACACAAAATATCAAAGTTCAATTAGACAAAAAGTCCAGGGGAGGCAAGAAGGTCACATTGGTTACCGGTTTTGTTGGTTCCGAAAGCGACCTAAAATCATTGGGTAAAATATTAAAATCACAATGTGGTGTTGGTGGATCTACCAAGGACGGGGAGATACTGATCCAAGGCGATTTCGTTGAGCGGGTAATTAAGCTTTTGAATGACAGGGGTTATCGGGCGAAAAAGACAGGCGGATAATTTAAAGGCTTTCATTGATATGAGAACAAGGAACACCGATTAACGAATTTCGATGTCCCTAGGGAATTTCAAAAATCTTCAATCGTTGATCCTTGTTCGGTGTTCGCTGGGGTTTACCAGTACAGGATTGCTCTTCAATCCTTATACTGTTTTTTTATACTTCTTTGGTTTATACAAATTGCACATCGTATTTTTGCGAGCATGACAGAACAGATCCTAATAGTAGACTTCGGGTCTCAGTATACTCAACTGATTGCCCGACGGGTCCGGGAATTAAACGTTTATTGTGAAATTCATCCCTTTAACAATGTGCCGCCACTTACGAATAATATTAAGGGAGTCATTCTGTCGGGAGGACCAAATTCTGTTTTGGACAATGATGCCCCACAATTGGATCTAAAAGGCATTAGAGGAAGCATACCAGTACTTGGAGTCTGTTACGGTGCTCAGTTTATTGCCAGTCAGAATGGTGGAAAGGTATCACCCAGTCAACACCGTGAATACGGGCGGGCACACCTGAGCCGGGTGGATACCCATGACCACCTGATGAAGGAAATGTCGCTCAACTCACAAGTTTGGATGTCCCACGCTGACACCATTACCTTGTTGTCTGACAATTACCAGATAATAGCCAGTACCGATGATGTGGAAGTTGCTGCGTTCAAGGTGGTAGATGAGCCTACATATGGAATTCAATTTCATCCGGAGGTCACCCATTCAGAAGAGGGTAAGATCGTTCTAAGAAATTTCGTGGTGCACATTTGTAGGTGCGCCCAAGACTGGACCCCTGATATTTTCGTGGAGTCTACGGTGGCCTCTCTTAGAGAAAAATTGGGCCAGGACAAAGTAGTGATGGGGCTTTCAGGTGGTGTAGACTCTTCGGTGGCTGCAACCCTTATCCACCGGGCCATCGGTGACCAGTTATATTGTATTTTTGTTGATAATGGATTGTTGAGAAAGCTTGAATTCGAACAGGTTCTAAGCTCCTACGAAGATATGGGATTGAATGTGGTGGGGGTTGATGCCAAGGTGAGATTCTATCAGGCACTTGAGGGAATTCAAGACCCCGAAACTAAGCGTAAAGCCATCGGTAAAACTTTTATTGATATTTTCGATGAAGAAGCCCACCGAATACAGCATGTAAAATGGTTGGGACAGGGAACCATCTACCCAGACATTATTGAATCAGTATCGGTCAAAGGTCCTTCTGCAACCATCAAGTCACATCACAATGTTGGAGGACTACCCGATTATATGAATCTCCAGGTAGTTGAACCGTTGTGTACGCTTTTTAAAGACGAGGTTAGACAGGTTGGACAGACCTTGGGGATCAGCAATACGATTTTAGGTCGTCATCCCTTTCCAGGACCTGGTCTGGGAATTCGAATCCTTGGCGAAGTCACTGAAGCAAGGGTAAACCTTTTGCAAAACGTCGATCACATATTCATAGAGGGACTTAAAAAACATAACTTATATCATAGCGTATGGCAAGCTGGCGTTATCTTATTGCCTGTGCAGTCGGTAGGTGTGATGGGAGATGAACGTACCTATGAAAATGTGGTTTGCCTGAGAGCTGTTACCAGTGTGGATGGAATGACCGCCGATTGGAGTCATCTCCCCTATGAATTCATGGGAGAAATGTCCAATAAAATAATCAATCAGGTAAAGGGCGTTAATAGAGTAGTTTATGACATCAGTTCCAAACCCCCGGCTACCATAGAATGGGAGTAAAATTTTTTACTATGAAATCATTTTTTTCAGTTTTGTTAATTGCTGCGCCAATGCTATTATGGGCACAGCGGTCAGGTAACCTTCAAAAAACCTATACAAGTGGCAAGGATTTTTATCGATCAGGCCGATACCGGATGGCCATGGAATCATTCAAATCGCTCACTACTTATAATAATACTTTCGCTGAATATGCGACTTTCTATTATGGACTTTCGGCATATTATGACGGACAATTAGAAATAGCCAAGAATATTTTCCTGCAATTGGCCCGCAAATACCCCAATTGGAGCAAAAGACAGGAGGTTTATTACTGGCTTGGCAAGCTGTACTTCGAAAAAGGAGATTACGGACTGGCTGTGGAACAGCTAAATCGGATAAATGATAAATCCATGAATACCGATGTGGTTTCATTGAAACTGCACTACCTGGCCGATGTCACCATGGAAGATTTACAAGAGTTATATTTAGAGTATCCCAATGATGCGGAAGTCGCCGAGAGTCTTGCTCGGGCAATGGGTCTGCAACCGATATCAAATGAGGACATGAATCAGCTTCAGGATATCATAGAGCAGTTCAATCTTTCTGAAAAAAATATCACCAATCAACTTGTTGGGCCCACGGTTAGAAAAGACCGGTATAAAGTAGCCATATGTTTTCCGTTCCTGGTTCAGGATGTAAAGGAGGACCGAAGACTTAATTCCAATCAATGGGTGCTTGATCTCTATCAAGGTATACAACTGGCCCATAAAGACCTGCTTTCCCAAAATATTGCCATAGACTTATATTCCTACGATACCCAACGAGACAGTATGAGGACAGCAGAAATATTGTCCATGGACGAAATGAGTAGTATGGATCTCATTATAGGGCCACTTTATCCAGCCCCTAGCAAACTGGCATCTTCTTTCGCGTTCCATCAAAAGGTCAATATCCTGAACCCATTATCCAGTAATACAGAAATTATATTCTACAACCCTTATTCCTTTTTATTCCATCCAGCGGATGAAACCCAGGCCAAAGTTGCCGCCAGGTTTATGAAGAACCAACTTGACAAGGACAAGAAAACGCTTATAATTTATGGTTCGCGAAGCGCTGATTCTATTTCAGCTTATCAATATCGGTCAGTGTTAATGGAAGAAGAAATTGAAGTCATTATGATGGAGCAAGTACCCACGGTAAATTCGGAAGAGGTTGCGCGTTTTGTTTCCGATAATTTATACCAAATCTTTACACCTGATCCAGACGACCCAATACTTTTGATTGAAAAAGAACTTGAGGATGAGGACGAGGATGAAGATGATGAAGATGAGTTTATACCACGAAGTGATATTGGCCACATCTTTGTTGCCTCAAGCAATGAGTTGATCGTGGCAAATGTCATTGGGACCGTTGATAATATGGGACCGGAACTGACCATAATGGGCAGCGACAAATGGTTGCAATCCAGCTATATTGATTTCAAACAACTGGAAAGGCTTCAGGTATACCTTACGGCACCCAGCTTTCTGGATTATACATCAGAAAGTTTCGAGAGCTTCCAGAGGAGTTACGAAAGTAGATATAAATGCATCCCTAATAACTATAGCTTTATCGGATATGACCTCATGTTGTTTTTTGGTGGACTATTGGATCAGGGAGGTACTTATTTTCAACATGACCTTAGAAATAGAGATTTTTATTCAGGCACACTATTCCAGGGATATAACTACAGAGATAGCAATGACAACTCCTATGTTCCCATCGTACGTTTTGAAAGCGGAGTGCTAACCCAGGTTAACAAATAAACCCGTTAAATGAATCATCATACCAGAAGCAAGAATCTGTTTGAAAGAGCACAGCAGGTAATACCAGGTGGTGTCAACTCCCCGGTCAGGGCTTTTAAAGCTGTGGGTGGGCAACCTCTATTTATTAAGGAAGCTCGTGGCGCATACATAACAGATGTGGATGGCAACCAGTATGTGGACCTGATTAACTCCTGGGGACCAATGATCTTAGGGCATGCACACCCTATCATAGAAGAGTCAGTGGCCTCTGCCTTAAAAGGCTCTGTTTCTTTTGGGGCACCCACAGAAGCCGAAGTCGAAATGGCTGCCCTCATCTGCTCGATGGTACCATCAATAGAAAAGGTCCGCATGGTCAATTCAGGTACCGAAGCTACCATGTCAGCCATACGGTTAGCCCGGGGATTCACTGGCAGGGATAAAGTCATTAAGTTCGAGGGCTGCTATCATGGACATGGGGATTCTTTTTTGATTGCTGCTGGCAGCGGGGCTCTAACCATGGGGGTACCTAATAGCCCTGGAGTAACAGAAGGAGTTGCCAGGGACACCCTGATCGCCAGATATAATGATCTTTCTTCCGTGAAGAGGTTGATTGAAGCCAATCCCAAGGAAATTGCAGCTTTGATAGTTGAACCCGTGGTCGGTAACATGGGCTGTGTTTTACCACAAGATGGATTTCTTGAAGGGTTAAAAAGCGTTTGTTCCAGTGAAGGAATTGTATTGATTTTTGATGAGGTGATGACGGGGTTTAGATTAGCCCCGGGAGGCGCCCAACAAATTTTCGGAGTGGCTCCTGACCTCACCACACTAGGTAAAATCATTGGAGGAGGAATGCCGGTGGGAGCTTTTGGCGGAAAACGGGAGATCATGGATTTTATCTCACCAGATGGGCCAGTGTATCAAGCCGGAACACTGTCTGGCAATCCCATAGCAATGGCCGCTGGTTTGGCAATGCTGTCTCACCTAAAAGAGCACCAAGAGCAAGTGTATGCAGCACTTAATCAGACCACTGAACAAATTGTAACCGGCATAAGGTCCGAACTTAAACTACTTGACCTCCCCTATCAGATCAATCAAATTGGATCAATGATGAGTTTGTTTTTTACCCCGCAAAAAGTGATTGACTTTGAATCTGTAGCTTCCAGCGATTCTGAAATATTCAAAAAATACTTTCAAAATATGCTGGCCCAAGGAATATACCTCCCTCCCAGTCAGTATGAAAGTTGGTTTATTTCAACGGCGGTTACTTCGGAAGTAATAGAGCAGATCCTGGAGGCCAATCGTTTGAGTTTACAGCAACTATCTAAGTAGTTTGTTGCATCAGCTTAATTGAAGAAAACCAAGGTTTCCCTACTCCTTCCTATCAGATGTAAATTTAAGTATTCCCGGAATAACACTACTGTCATTACCAAAATCGGCAATAGTCTTGAACTTTTCCTATAAATAAAGTTAAATGTATGAAATGATTGTAAATTTAATTTTTGTTATATTGCATTATCATTATTTTGGGATTGAAATGAAATTTTTCCCTAAATGCTTCTAAAGAGAATCCTTCTCTCCTGCATTTTTATTATAGTCTTGGCCCCCATCTGCTATGCTCAGGACGAAGAGACCAAGGACATTCTTACCTACGAAGGAATTAATGACGATCCATACGCCATTAACAAGCTATTTATACACATACAGCCTGTGTATAGTGAGCTTTTCGCAACCAACGTAAATATTGGATTCGGTATCCAGATCGATTACCAGGTGGCCAAAGGGTTGGGCCTATCTGCAAACTGGCGTCATCCCTACGCACGCCAAACTGACTTCGCCCGTGAGGTGGCCTATAAGAATCAAGACAATGTAGATAATAACAAGGCATTTAACTACCTGGAGTTTGGTGGGACCATTCATCTATCAGATCGCGATCATGAAGCAAAGACCAAAATCATACTGTACTCCAAACGGTATCGGGGCAGTAAATGGGCAAACAAAATTCCTGAAAAGCTGATCATCCCTTCTAGGGTAAGGAAAGTTTTAGGGTTTAGATGGGGTGGCACCATTTTTAACAGTACCACTGATGTAGTAAAAGCCGCTGCCGCACAAGGGGTTTCGTTGGTAGATGAGGAAAACAATCCGGTTGGTGACGCTAAGTTGTATGGCAACCTGGATGCCAAAGGAGTCTATGCAGGATTGAGCCTGCAGGTTATAAAAAATGTAGCTATCAAACCACACCGTGACTTTGGGGTGCTGGTAAATGATCTACATTTCGACGCATATCTGGATATTCTTTATGCGCCTTCTATTTCCCTGGAAGATATTATTCTTGATGGTACTATCATTAGTGGAGACCAACTTGAAACTCAGGAAGTAGGATTTCGTGCCGGAGTTCAGGGAAAATTTAATAAAAGAGTGGGGTTTTCTTACGGCGCTGAATTTGGCTATCGACCCAGCTTAAAAGAGCGCAGCTTCTATGCTTTGTTCAAGCTGGGATTACCGGTGTTTGGGATCCCATCCAAAGATCAAAGCCGCACCTACCGGAACTAATCATCAGCCAGTCATGGATATATTGATTGAAAATATCAAGGGCCTGGTACTGGTCTGCACTGACTCCACTGAAATAGTAGCCGGAGCATCAATGTCCCAGCTTCCGGTGATTGAACGGGCCTGCCTGTTGATCCGGAACGGAAGGATCCAGTGGTTCGGGCCAATGGACCAAAATGTACATGAACGAGCAGATCAAGTTATTGATGCAACCGGCAGATTTGTATTTCCTTGCTTTGTAGACTCCCATACTCATATGGTGTTCGCTGGAAGTAGAGAGGGAGAATTTGTGGACAAGATAAAGGGTTTAAGCTACGGTGAGATTGCAAAAAAAGGTGGGGGTATCCTAAATTCAGCCAAACGCCTTCAAAATACCTCTGAGGAAGAACTGTATGACTCAGCGCTAGCACGGTTAGAAGATGTAATCAGTACCGGCACCGGGGCCATTGAAATAAAAAGTGGCTATGGCCTGACCACTGAAGACGAAATGAAAATGCTGCGGGTCGCTCGCAGACTTAAAGAGTCCTCCCTGGTGGTTATAAAAACCACTTTCCTGGGAGCACATGCCATACCCGCAAATATAGAACGCCTCAAGTACATAGAGAAAGTTATTGAGGAGATGATCCCAAAAGTGGCTGGGGAAGGGCTGGCTGAATATTGTGACGTGTTTTGTGAAGAGGGCTTTTTTACACCTGATGAAACCAGACGAATACTTGAACAAGGTCGAAAATATGGGCTCAAACCAAAAATTCATGCAAACCAGTTAAATATTTCTGGAGGAGTGCAGGTAGGGGTAGAATGCGGTGCAATAAGTGTAGATCACCTGGAAAGTATAGGACAGGATGAGATTGACTGTTTAAAGGGTTCTAATACCATTCCTACCCTGCTACCAGGAGCGGCATTTTTTCTGAATATGGATTATCCGCCTGCCCGTGAGTTAATTTCCGCGGGCCTGCCGGTAACTCTGGCTTCCGATTACAATCCTGGCAGTGCACCATCAGGAAACATGCCCCTAATTTTATCGTTGGCCTGCATAAAAATGAAAATGAGCCCGGAAGAGGCAATTATTGCTTCAACCATAAACGGGGCATTTGCTCTGGAATTACAGCATGAATTAGGTAGTATATCAGTTGGGAAAGTCGCCAATGTCTTCATGACCAAACCAATTCCCTCCGTAGACTTCTTTCCTTATGCCTTTGGTAGTAGACTGATAGAAATGGTAATACTGAACGGTCAAATATTCTGAAGTCATAAGGCTGGAATAATAGATTTCTTTGTATTTTACCATATGCGTGTGGGAATCAAGGAAATTCTAAGCAAAAGGGACGGGAAATTCTTATTTGTGGACTTGACCATGATGGCCATTCTTACCATCAACCTGTCTCTGATCCTTTTTGATTTTACCTTTAGCAGTCCCCTGATTCAAGGGCTGTTCCATCGATTTACTCCAGGGTTCTACTATTTATACAGTACTTATATACACGAGGATTTTCTAATAATTGATTTATGGTTTGTAACCATATTTATAATAGAGCTAGTAATCCGATGGATAATAGCCATTAAGAATAACACCTATCACAAGTGGTTTTTCTATCCTTTCATTCACTGGTACGATGTACTTGGCTGCATTCCATTAGGTGCGTTTCGATTTTTGAGGGTATTAAGGGTGATCGGTCTTACCGTCAGATTACAAAAACTAGGAGTAATCGACCTTACTAAAACATATGTTTATTCCAAGTTTATTAAGTATCTAAATGTCTTTACGGAAGAGGTATCAGACAGAGTAGTACTGCAAGTACTTTCAGGTGTTCAGGACGAAATAAAGAACGGCTCCCCGGTGCTGAATCAAATCATAGGGGAGGTGGTACAACCGCAGAAGGCTGAGTTGGTAGAATGGCTTTCCTGCCGCCTTCAACAGGTAGCATCAGAAGCTCATCATGATTTCATAGAGGACCTTCACCAATATCTGGACACCAAGATTGCTTCGGCGATCGACAACAACCCTGAACTTCAAAATATTTCCAGAATTCCCCTGGTTGGCAGTATGGTGACTAACAACCTGGAAAAGACAGTGAGCGATATGATCAATCATGTAGTAGACCAATCTCTTCAAGATCTTGCCAGCCCCCACAATAAGGAGGTTATAGACACTCTCACACACCTTGTTTTGGATACATTTCTAACAGAAAAGGAGGACATTAAGTTAAACGGTCTGGTCAAGAACATCCTACTAGAGTCATTGGAAGTGATAAAAGACCAGGTTAAAGTTCAACAATGGAAGGTACAAGAGCAAAAGGTGAAAGAGGAAATGGCCCGCCAGAAACTTGAGAAACTGGTGGAAAGTCAATATGATGAAGCTGATAGTCTTAATATTCAGTAAATTAATTACCTTAATAGTTCTTATCCCTGAAGAGTGTCTGACCGTTTAGTAATCATACCTACTTACAACGAATACCTCAATATCGAGGATCTAATTCAACGCATTTTTGCCTTGGAAGTACCTTTTGATGTGCTGGTGGTCGATGATGATTCACCTGATGGTACCGGCGCATTGATTCGTAAAATGCAAATACAATTCCCTCGGTTGTTTTTAATAACCAGAAAGAACAAAAGCGGGTTGGGTACCGCATATTTAAGAGGCTTCCGCTATGCTTTGGAAAAAGATTATCAATATATTTTTCAGATGGACGCAGATTTTTCACACAACCCAAGAGATCTGGTACGTTTGTACCTCACCTGTGCTGAAGAAGGGTATGACTTGTCTATAGGATCTCGTTATATAACTGGGGTAAATGTTGTCAATTGGCCTATCGACAGAGTATTGATGTCTTATTTCGCCAGTACATATGTGCGGTCCATCACTTCTCTACCCATTCGAGATACTACCGCAGGTTTCAAATGTTACCAAAGAAAAGTACTTGAATCCATAGACCTGGCAAAAATAAAGTTTGTTGGCTACGCCTTCCAAATAGAAATGAAGTTTGCTGCCTGGAAACAGGGCTTCAAGATTAAAGAAATACCTATTGTTTTTACAGACAGGACCAAGGGAGAATCTAAACTATCCAAAGGAATATTCAAAGAAGCCGTTTTCGGGGTCATTAAAATGAAAGTAAGAGGATGGTTAGGCCGGTATGCTCCATCAGTCGAAGCGAAGAGACCGAATAGGACTAATGCTGGTAATGCTGATCGTGGGCAAAAAGAGTACCAGGCTTATGATCAAAAACGTCAGTAAATTTAATATTATCACCAGGGTCCAATCCCATTGTATTGGAACAAATTCCATGTAATAGTTCTGTGGATCAAGCGGTATAATCTTGAATTTATCCTGAAGAAACGCCAGTCCAATACCCAATACGTTGCCTAGCAACATTCCTTTACCCATTAATAGCATACCCCGATATACAAATATTTTTCTCACCAATTTATTGTTTGCACCCAAGGCTTTTAACAGTCCAATCATTTGAGTCCGCTCCATAATCATTATTAAAAGCACTGAGGCCATATTGAAACAGGCTACGAAAGTTATAATGACCAAGAATATTACCTCATTTTTAGAGATCAACTTCATCCAATCGAAAAATTGAATATATTTATCAGATACCTTTTGGGGGTAAAGATCGTATTCCAGTTGGTCATAAAGTAATCTTTCGACTTTAGGTATCTGGTCAACGTTCTTAACAAAGATCTCATATCCTCCAACCAGACTATCACTCCAGTTGTTCAATCTACGTATCAAACCGATATCCCCTATAATTATGTGATCATCGAAATCTTCAAGGCCTGTTTCATAGAGGCCGGTCACTGTTAACTTACGGGTGCGTAAACTGGGAGGCTTGGTAGCGAAGTCCATAAAATTGAGTAATACCTGATCGCCTACTTCAACCCTCATAATCCGGCCCATTTTCTTACTGATCAGGATCTCACGGGAATAGGTGGAGTCTGAAAAAGTCAGAAATTTTCCTGCAACAATATTTTGTTGGAAACTGGCAATGTCAAAACTGGGGCCCACACCTTTCAATAAAACTCCTTGAATTTCATGCTCACTTTTCAGCAAGGTAGCTTTATGGCCGTATTCCTGAATGTGCCTGATCTCTTCAAATTTTTCAGGTGCGGTCAGCAGCTCGCTTTTAGGAGCAAAAGGGGATTCTTCTATGGCATTGTTTAAGGTGAACTTTACCACCTGTAAATGTCCCGAAAAGCTGTAAATCTTATTTTCAATTGTCGAGGTAAAACCACCTAAGATCATCACTGAAATAAGCATCACCGCCAGTCCAATGCATATACTGGCAGTAGCTATGGTATGCACAATGGAACTAAAGCTATTGCCGTTGGACTTTAATCTTTTAGATATATAATAAGGGAGGTTCAATAATATGCGTAATTTTAACCCTTTCGAAATTAGCTAACAACGCTGTAAAATAAGCATTATTGAATGAAACAAGCATTGTTGATTCTTACATTTTCGGTTATTTTCGTTTCATGTAATAGCCAGACCTCAGAACTACCCTTGGTATCTGAAGTTGACAAGCACCTAACTTTGGGGGCCGAGCGCTTAGAAGCATATCTGCCAATTATTAAAGACCGGCGAGTAGCCATGGCGGTCAACCACACTTCCCTTTTAGGAGGGAGGCACTTGGTTGATACCTTACTGGACTTGGGGGTTTCCATTGTAAAGGTATTTGCCCCGGAGCATGGTTTTAGGGGTGCCCAGGAGGCTGGCGAACTGGTGGAAAGTGGAATTGATCCCAATACCGGACTACCTATTGTTTCTCTCTATGGCTCCAATAAAAAACCTACCGCTGATCAACTTGAAGATATAGACCTGGTACTGTTTGATGTTCAAGATGTAGGGGTGCGGTTTTACACCTATATCAGTACTATGCACTACTTGATGGAAGCCTGTGCAGAGAATCAAAAAACCATGCTGATACTGGACCGGCCAAACCCAAATGGAGATTATGTAGCTGGACCCATATTGCAAAACGATCAGAAATCATTTGTTGGCATGCACCCGATTCCAATAGTTCACGGCCTTACCGTTGGAGAGCTGGCAAAAATGATCAATGGTGAACGGTGGCTTAGCGGAAAAGGCGCTTGCCAACTGAAAGTAGTTCCGATGAAAAATTACCATCATCAGCTTCGGTATTCCCTGCCAGTGAAACCATCGCCGAACTTGCCTACAGACCAATCGATCAGGCTTTATCCATCCCTTTGTCTATTTGAAGGTTCTCAAATCAGCATCGGGCGGGGAACATACTTTCCATTCCAGGTTTACGGCCATCCAACGTTTGGTGACAGTCTATTTTCTTTCTCTCCTGAAAGCATTCCAGGTATGGACCAAAACCCCATGTACAAGCTCAAAAAATGCTACGGGTGGGACCTGAGAAAAGTTGAAGCACCTCAATTTACTTTAAGGTATTTATTAAATGCCTACACATTATATCCGGAGAAGGACAATTTCTTCAAGGACTATTTTTATCTCCTGTCCGGTAACAATCTTTTGATGGATCAAATAAAACAGGGCCTTTCCGAGGAAGAAATACAAGCCAGTTGGATCCCCGATCTTGATAACTATAAGCAGCTTCGAAAAAAATATCTACTCTATCCTGAAACGGCAGATGACCAAACAAGATAAGGCCAATGCCATAGCTGCCCTTCTGGATGAACTCTATCCATCACCGCCGATTCCCTTAAGCCACCAGGATGCCTATACCTTGTTAATATCGGTCTTGCTATCAGCCCAATGTACTGATGAACGGGTAAACAAGATAACCCCGCTACTTTTTGAAAGAGCGGATAATCCCTGGGACATGGCGGAATTATCCGTTGATGATATCAGAGAAATTATTAAACCGTGTGGACTCTCGCCTCAAAAGTCCAAAGCCATTCATCGATTGTCGCAAATGGTAAATAAAGAGCACGGAGGAAAGGTTCCCAACTCCCTGAAGGAACTGGAAGCATTCCCCGGTGTTGGTCATAAAACTGCATCGGTGGTGATGGCCCAGGCATTTGGTGTACCTTCCTTTCCGGTGGACACCCACATTCACAGACTCGCTTACCGGTGGGGTTTGTCTAGTGGCAAAAATGTCAAGCACACCGAAAAAGATTTAAAAAGATTATTTCCAAAGGACCGTTGGAATAAATTGCATTTACAGATCATCTATTTCGGTCGAGAATATTGTCCAGCTCGAGGACATCATTTCAGCACTTGCCCAATTTGTAGTAAGTACGCTCGAAAGTCTTTATACAAAGTATGGCAGGCTCTTAAAAATTAATTATTTGTAATTTTGGACCCTATGGAACCACTCAGCATCATATTCATGGGTACGCCGCATTTTGCAGTCCCCAGCCTGGAGATACTGATTGAATTTGGGTACCAGGTAGTAGCGGTGGTAACAGCTCCGGACAAACCTCAGGGCCGGGGAAGGAAATTAGTTCCTTCGCCAGTAAAAGAATGCGCTCAAAAACACGGAATCCCCCTATTACAACCTACAAACTTGAAGTCTGCTGAATTTATCAGTGAACTTCTTGCATACAATGCCAATTTGCAGGTAGTTGTAGCTTTTCGGATGTTGCCAGAGGTGGTATGGAACATGCCAGCTAAAGGTACATTCAATTTGCATGCCTCGCTTCTACCTAAATACCGGGGTGCCGCCCCCGTACATTGGGCGGTCATCAATGGAGAAAAAGAAACCGGTGTCACTACCTTCTTCTTAAAACATGAAATTGATACTGGGAATATCATACTACAGGAACCCGAACCTATCCATCAACAGGATACCACGGGGTCGCTCACAGCCAGGCTGATGACAAGTGGTGCCAAACTGGTGTTAAAAACCGTGCAAACCATCGAACGGGATGACTACCAGCTAATACTACAAGACTTAAATGCTGAGCTCCCAAAAGCACCTAAACTATTTAAAGAGCATTGTCTGATTGACTGGGATCAGGATGCAGCTAAAATTGTGAATTTCGTTAGGGGACTTAACCCCTTTCCAACTGCCTGGACTGAGGTTGGCGGGATCATCTATAAAATCTACCTGGCTGAAGCAATTGACAAAACCAAGTTTCAGGCTGATAATCCGGGAGAATATAAAACTGATGGATACTCTTACTTGCATTTTAAATCGAGGGATGGAGTGGTGTCAGTTAAAGAACTGCAGGCTCCTGGGAAACGAAAAATGTCCATTGAAGAATTTTTAAGAGGCAATAAACTATGATAATTTCAATTATTGCCGCGGTAGCGGAAAATAATGTGATCGGTCGGAACAATCAACTGGTTTGGAACTTACCAATGGACATGAATTTCTTCATGAAGACCACCCAGGGACACTGCATCCTGACTGGAAGACGTAACTATGAATCCATTCCGGAAAAATTCCGGCCTTTAAAGAACCGGACCAATATTGTGGTGACCAGCCAACCTAACTATTCTGATGGTCACCAAGATTTTGAGGTGGTGCATAGCGTGGAAGAGGGAATTGAACTGGCCTTAAAATTAGGTGAGAAAGAACTGTTTGTTATAGGCGGTGGCCAGATCTATGAACAGACCATCACTCAGGCAAACCGCTTGTATTTGACTGAAGTAAAACATCAATTTGAAGGTGACACATATTTTCCCTCCTTTGACAGGTCAATATTAGAAGAAGCCAGCAGGATTATCCAACTCCCGGATGAATGGAATGAATATGAAATGCATTTCACCATACTTGTGAAGGGCAGTTTTGAGTTGAACACTTGAACTCAACTTAAAACTCGAAATTCAAAACTAATCACTGCTCGAAAGCCATCTGTGAATCAGGGGATACGACAACACCGCCATCAGAATTATCCCGGTGCCCCAATAAAACCCGGGAGTCATTTTTTCTTTTTCACCGAAAACAATCACTGCCAAAATTATCCCATAGACTGGTTCCAAATTAACTGTCAGGTTGATGGCAAAGGCCGAAATTCTTTTCATTAATTCCACTGAAATGGAATAAGCATACACGGTACAGACAGCTGCCAGTATCAATAGATAAACCCAGTCCATGGGGTTGGGCACTAGTTGCAGACCCTCATTTTGCCAGTTGCTATACCAGGGAAAGATCAGTGCTATACTTACGGTGGCCCCTATCATTTCATAAAAGGTAATAGCATAGTGGTCAAATCGTTGGGTAAAGTGGCCGTTGAGTACGGTAAAAAGCGATCCCAGGAAGGCCGAAATCACTGCTAATGTCAATCCCCAGGCATGTTCAAATTCAAAACGGAATATTACATACAGGCCCAATATCATGATCAATCCTAACAACAGCTGGTACCACTGAAACCGCTTAGACAGAATCAGGGGCTCCAGAATACTGGTCCATAGGGCGATAGTAGAAAAACCGGCCAGGCAAACCGAGATGTTGGAAATCCGGGCCGCCATGAAGAAAGAGATCCAATGAGCGCCAATTAATACCCCCACCAGTAAAATATGTATTATGGGGTACTTGCCCAGCTTGAAACTGGTCCCTCGAAACCAAAGCAAAAAACCCAACAATGCTGCGGAAAACAGGGTGCGATAGAATACCAGTTCAACCACAGGGATAGAAATCAATACTCCCAGGATAGCGGTAAATCCCCACAAAAGCACAATAAAATGAAGCTCCAGGTAATCTCTGCTACTGGCCATTTAACGAGGTACTGTCCGATACATAAGCAGACTCACCAGGGTGAAAAATATATTTGGCATCCAGACCCCCAATAATGGGCTCACTACACTTTTTATGGCAAATTCCCGGCTTAGCATAAAACAAATGATAAAAATAAAGGCGATTAAAAAACCTAAGGCAATTTGAAAACCCACCCCACCTCTGGATTTTCTCGCTGAAACTATTACCCCGATAAAGGTGAGAATGATGATGGCAAAAGGGGACATGTATCTCATATATTTCTCCACTACATATGTTTCCACATTGTCTGCCCCTCTGGATTTAAGCAACGCAATGGTACTATTTAGCTCATCTATAGTGAGGGTTTGCTCCATGTATACACTGCTTTCAAAATCTTTCGGGGTGATATTAAGCAATGTGTCCAGTACCTTCCCACTGCTAATATATTCATTGCGGCCATCAAATTCTCTAAGTGTCCAATCCTGTACTTTCCATTTTTCCAATTCCTCATTCCAAACTACCCGTCTAGCAGTTAATTTTTGATACATTTCATTATCCCGAACTGTTTCCAGGGTGAATTGATGGCCAACTTTACTGTTATTATTATAGTTTCTTAAGTACATGTAACTCTCAGGAGCAACTTTTACATGGATATTGTTTTGGCTGAAATTAAAAGGCTTACGGGTATACTCAACCAAAAATGCCACTCTGGATTTATCTGAATTGGGTATCAACCAGCCATTCAGGTAAAAACTAACGGCGGCAATTAATACCGCACCAATAATATAGGGGACCAACATCCGGTGAAAACTCACCCCACTACTAAGTATGGCTACCACCTCAGTATGGCCAGCCATTTTTGAGGTGATAAATACCGTAGCTATAAAAACGGTAATTGGGGTGATCAGATTGGCAATCCATGGTATAAAGTCCAAATAATATCTGGCAATTTGAAGGAATGTCAGTTGATGTTCCAGGAAGTCGTCGCTTTTTTCAGTGATGTCGATGACCACTATCACAGCTACCAGGATCAATGCCACGAACAGATAACTAATGAGGAATTTCTTCAATATATAGCGGTCAAGGATCTTCATATTTTATAGTCTCCGCATCAGTTTTTCTACCATTGGCCCTTTCCATGTACTAAACGTTCCATTTTCAATTCTGTTACGGGCCTCCCCCATTAACCAACAATAAAAGGTCAGGTTTTGAAGACTCGATATTTGGGCGCCTAATATTTCGTTACTGTGTATTAGATGACGTAAATAGGCCTTGGTGTGTTGCGCCCCGGCATAACCTCCCAATTGCGCATCAATGGCGCCAAAATCATTATTCCATTTTTTATTTCTAATATTTACTATACCCTCAGAAGTAAAGATCATACCATTTCTAGCATTGCGAGTGGGCATCACACAATCAAACATATCAATTCCCAGGGCAATACTTTCTAATAGGTTTGCCGGAGTACCAACCCCCATTAGATAGCGTGGTTTGTCCTTGGGAAGCAATTCACAGATGGCCGAGGTCATTTCATACATCATTTCCGCAGGCTCCCCCACCGATAGACCTCCAATAGCATTTCCCGGAAGATCCATGTCTACCAC
>QIEB01000648.1 GCA_003229495.1 Flammeovirgaceae bacterium | reverse complement strand
AACCACCTTGACCTTCCTTCCATAAAATGGATTGAGCAATATCTAAAGACCTATGACGGGGCGGTAGTGGTAGTATCTCATGATCGCAGATTCTTAGATCAGGTGGCTCAGACAATCGTTGAAGTTACCCAGCAGAAATTAATAACCTATAGCGGTAATTACAGTTTTTACCTGGAAGAAAAGGCGCTACGATCGGAAATCCAAAATAATGCATTTCAAAACCAACAGCAGAAGATCAAGCAAACCCAACAGTTTATTAGCCGCTTTAGAGCCAAATCAACCAAGGCCCGTCAGGTCCAGTCACGTATAAAATCGCTGGAGCGGATGGACCGTATTGAGGAAATCACAGAATTGATGTCAGCCGTTAATTTCAGGTTCTCATTTAAACAAAAATCCGGGCGTGTTGTGTGTGAATTAAATGATGTATCGAAATCATATGGCGATCTGGACATATTCAATAAAACCTCGGATATTGTGGAGAGGGGAGATAAAATTGCTTTGATTGGAGCTAACGGAAAAGGTAAATCAACCTTATTACGCATTATTGCGGGACATGAGAACATATCAGGTGAATCGAAACTGGGTTATAATGTCAATCTTTCGTTTTATGCCCAACATCAGTTGGAAGCCCTACATCTAAACCATGAAGTGTTAGAAGAACTTAAACTATGCGGTAGTGGAAAGACTGAATTGGAGCTGCGCAATCTTTTGGGTTGTTTCTTGTTTTCTGATGACGATGTTTTTAAGAAAATAAAAGTGATTTCAGGTGGTGAAAAGTCGAGAGTGGCGTTGGCGAAAACCCTCATTTCTGAAGCCAACTTTCTGTTATTGGATGAACCTACCAACCACCTGGATATGCAATCTGTTCAAATTCTTATCCAGGCTCTCAACCAGTTTCAAGGGACTTTTGTGTTAGTTAGCCATGACCGACATTTCATTAGCCAGGTAGCCAATAAAATATGGTATATCGATGGACAACAATTAAAATCCTATCCCGGGACTTACCAGGAATATGAATCCTGGAGATCGAGGCAAATTCAAATGCCCACTAATAACCAGCCCAAACCTGTTAGCGCCAAGAAGAAGCGAACTAACAGGAACAAGGGAGACAAACAATGGAAGAAACTTCAAGATGACCTAAAACTAACAGAAGAGCTGATAGAAAAAATGGAAATCCAAAAACAAAAGATTGAGCACCAATTATCCAATCCTAAAGTATTTGGTCATCCAGATGCACTAAAAGAGACATCGGAAGCATTTCAAGAAAATGAAAGTGCACTGAATAAGCTTCATAGTGATTGGGAAAAGCTGGTGGTAAAGTTGGATTACCTGGAAGCTAACCGCTCCTAGTGTGTGGACTTAACAAATGCTATTGCCAGGCCTCCATAGGTACGGTAATATCTAAAAACTTATCCCGGTACTAATTCCCACTCTTTGAAAAGTTCGATCCTCTACGTTGGTAATAATATTTCCATTTCCGATATCTTGGGGCTCGAACTGAGTGGTAGAATTTTGTCGTACATAGCTAAATTGAAAGTGCCAGGTGTGTTTGGCAAAATGCCACCGAATGCCCAGGGAAGGTCTTAGATAAAACCCGCCTTTGACCTGCTCAATTTGAAAGGTAGATTCTCGATCACCAGCCCAACTCCAACCAGCACTCAGCTGATAAAACGGGGTTACTCTTCCCCTTAACAGGTCTCCTTGTATATCCAGATAAACCGGTACATGAGTTTGTGCCGGATAATAGTTAAGCCCAACACCCAAACCTACTCCCAACAAATGTGTAAATCTATATCCACTGGTAAATGAAGCCGCAAAACTGCCCCTGTTTTCTGAGTTATTATGACTTTTGCCCAAAAGTACCCCAACCGATACTTGATAGTAAGGTCCCTGTGACCTTTCCAGGTAAAGTTCAGGATTGAGTTTTTGGGTTTTCAATGACATTATCATAGAAACAGGTACAGTTAGAGAGTCTTTTTCGCTAAGGAAGATTATTACATTTTCTTGCTGAAACTCCGTCACGCCCCATATCACGCTTCCATTATTAAGAACAATCTTGTCCAGGAAACGGTCAGTTTGGCCCAAGGAGGAGTGTGGCAAACACGCCAATAACCACACAAACCAGCAAAGCACCATAGACAATCTAACCCCAGTCTTCATTGCTTATTGGATATTGATTACACTTAATTGTTTTAGGTTCGAAGGATCTGAATAGTCAAATTGATAAATACCATTATCACCCACCAGAATCAAATGGCTGTCTATTGCTATTACATCATAGGAAGGAATATTCGGTAAGTAGCTGAGCAGATTTTGATCTATCGCCCTCTTATCGCTGACGTCAAATACTTTCAAACCATATTCTCCTTCGCATAGAAATAAGATATCACGATCAATGGCCAGTCCGTGGGGATTTTCCATAGGATAACTTTTGACTAACCAGGGGTTTTCCAATACACTTATATCTACCACGTCCAATTGGTTGTTTATTCCAAAACAACGGTTGCCGGAACGCAGAGTAATAAAGGCATAGTTGTCTTCAGCAACTACCGGATCGCAGGCCAAGGCGTGATCGAAATTACTTACATATCTGGGGTTCTTGGGGTCAGAATTATCAAATATTTGCATTCCGATATTAGATCCAATGAATAATTTGTCCTGGTATGGGAAAATAGTCTCAATCCCCCATCCCAATTCAACCAGATTTACTTCATTTGGTTGGGCCAGATTGTTGATATCAAAAACGTGCATAGTCCAGCTGTCAACCACATACAAGAAGTCTGAATGAATGGCAAACCTGGCAAAAGACCCTCCAAGCCCGCTGCCGGGGCTGCCACTTTCTGATCTTACCGCTTGAGTCAAGTCTGCTACCTGATTACTCATTAACCAAATCCCTCCCCCTCCAACGGAAAGCACCGGGTTCTCATCACAGTCGTAGACTTGCACTGTTTCCAGTTCCAGAAAATCAGTTATAAATCCGGTTTCCTCGCTACTATAGAACCCCATTATCTCAGAATTATCAAGCACATTTTCTATTCGTTGTACCAACTTCACCTGGACCGGGTCAGAAATGTCCAATACTACCAAGTCCACAAAACTGTCCACATACATGATATGGCCTTTTACTGCCACATCAAAGCTGCCAGGAATGTTAAGGAAACTTATTGGCGCTGGATTAGTTTTATCGTTGTTATCAAATATGTGAATTCCCTTTCCCCGTTCATTAATAAAGAGGTAGTGGTCCTTTCGATATATTTTACCTGGATTCTCCAGCGATCTGGGATCCATACTGGCAAAGGATGACCTTACTTCGCTGGCTGAGGTGTAGACAGGCTCCAGATAAACGTAGGTTTGAGTATTCTCACAAGTATCTGTGCAGCTAAACATGCTTAAAACCACTAAGATTACCGCACAAAGAACTACTGTAGAAGGTAGATTCCTCCAAAGATTGTACTGTTCATTCATAACTATTTAGTTTATGGTTAATAATTACCCTGAACCCGTTTTAATTTACTTAAATATATACTTGACTCCCACACCTATCCCAAACGATGAAGGAAAGCTGGAATAGCTTGTTTCAGGCCTGGTGAAATCACTAATAGCCAACTTATATCTGGGCTCCAATGTTATCAGATATCTTGGCAAAAATTCATAACTGGCTTCAGCTCCTACCAATCCATTAAAATAGACCGATTTAAATGGGGCGTTTGAACCAGGGTGTATGGTTATCGATTCCAAAGACCGGTCCACCGCGGTAATTTTGTTTTTCAAAAAGATATCGCTGGCGATGCCTGCATTGACCAACACTTTTACTCTTTTGTCAAGCACCAAGAAACCCGCCAGCACCGGGATAGACAAAAATTGAAAAGTATTATCCAGCTCAGTAGGCACAAAGGTAATGTTCGCTCTCGAATCGCTGAGATCCAACGATTCAATTACGCTCGAAAATACCGGTGTCCGCTGGTCCAAAATTGCATTAGTACTACTCTGAATGTTATTATTTAAATATTGAACACCACTGCTTAGTCGCCATCTTTCAGACAGTCTCATGCCAATTTCAAAGCCAAACGACATAGAGAGTCCAGTTCTATTTTCTTCCTTTGGCTGCAAAGTACCTGGTGTAAAATTTGGTGATTGCAGCCCTTGAACGGCCACTGGAGATTGGTAGTTAAGGTCAAAATAGCCAGGTGTTATATTAAGCCCTGCCCATAAGGCCACCTTTTGGGGATCCTGATGGGATCGGTAAATCGGCACACCAATGACCTTTTCCGGAAGTGGTGGAAGATTTTGCTCCTCCTCCATAGCTATAGATTTGAGCTGAAGAAGCTTTATCAGGGTCAGATGTCTAGTATCAGGAGGAATTTCCAAGGGCTGCGTCTTTTCAATATTTGAGGAAGTATTTTCTACATAATTGATAGAAGAGGATTTGATTTCTGGTAGTGAAAAGGAAGGCTTGACAGCACTCTCCTTCTTTGTTCTCACTAAAACGGAATCAGTTGCATGAAAGGCCCCTTGGTCATTCTTTTGTTTTGTTGTGCTATCTGTCAGTGAACTTTCTGTCGACAGGGACTGATAGCCCAGATATCCAAGAAGACCGGTAAACAGCAAAATTCCTGCAGCCGCCAGCCATTTATAGTAGACCATTCCTCGCTTGTACCTTACTATTTCTTCATTGGCAATACTCGCTTCTATTCCTGTCCACAATTGGTCTGAAGGTGTCAACTTTGCCCCTTCGAAGGCATCTCTCCAGCTCTTTTCAAATTTACCTTTTCCCATACTATTGGTACTTTTCATAGTTGATATTATTTGCCTGGGATATCTTCTGCTGTAACAATGCCCGGGCCCGGGCAAATTGTGACTTCGATGTTCCCTCACTTATATCCAGCATGGTGGCAATTTCACGATGTTTGTATCCTTCAATAGCATATAAATTGAAGATTACCTGGCAGCCAATGGGAAGTGCCTGGATAATTTTTAGTAGTTCCACTAAACTATAGTTCGAAATAATCTGATCATCCCTAGAGCTATAGTTAACATCATCCAGTTCCACCATTGGAAATAAATACAGTTTGCTACGCTGGTAGTTCAAAGCGGTGTTCACCACAATTCTTTTTATCCAATATCCCAAGCTGCTTTGCCCCCTAAAGCTTTCAATACTCTTAAATATCTTGATAAAAGCCTCCTGCAAAATGTCCTCTGCATCATCACGGTTTTTACTGTACCGCATGCACACCATAAGCATGGTTGCAGAATAGCGATTGTAAAGCTCACGCTGGGTAGCTCGGTCTCCTTCGCAACAACCGCTAACTATTTGTTTTTCATTTAGCATTCAAACAATCCAGTGGTTTTACTTGATTGGCCTCTTATATACTAGACCCGAATTTCACAAAAAGGGTTGGAATTTCAGTTTTTTTAAAGAAATGGCTAGTTTTAGTTGGATATGCTTAAGTATTTACTGTTAAGGGTCAGAGAAATTCTGGTTCCAACGTCATGTTTTTTATGGATTTTTGGTTGTGTCCCCCTGGACCAAGCCACCACTAATCTCAATACTCCATCTTACACCAAAAAGTTGCAACTTGAAAACCGCGTGTATGAAGAAAATATAAAAACAGTAAGACTGTATCCAATACAGGACTCTTATGATGATGTTATTCAGCCAGCGGTTTTATCAATTAAATCAAAGAGGAACCTCATTTTGGAATTTGATCAACTCTTTGGAGACTTCCAGAGTTATTATGCCCGATTGATCCATTGTGATGCAAATTGGAGCAAATCCAAACTGAGGGATTCCGAAATATTGGTACAGTTTAATGAGTTTCCTATTACGGAATATCAATACTCTTTTGGAACCAGAATCCCCTACGTGCATTATGAGTGGATAGTTCCCCATGTAAAAAGAACCGGCAACTACCTAATTAAAGTATATCGGCAAGGAAATGAGGCTGACTTGATTCTTACCAGAAGGTTTATGATTTATAATAATCAATTGCAGATAGATGCCACAGTGGCTATTTCTCAAGGTATAGTTGAACGGGATTTCAATCAACAGCTTAACTTTAGTATTCGCTATCCTGACCTCAATATCAGGAATCCATTAGAGGAAATAAATGTGGTAATTAGGCAGAACAAAAGGTGGGACAATGCACTGCGTGACTTACCACCAACTTTCATAAAGGAAGACTTGAGGACCATAGAGTATCGGTATTTCAATTTGGAAAATAATTTTTTAGGTGGTAATGAGTTTCGATTCTTCGACCTGCGGTCCTTGAACATACTTGGTCAGAATATCGCCAGTATTGATAGGGATGAAAACCGGGTGGATGCTTTCCTTTTGAAAGACGAACTTAGTATAAACCGGAGTTATGGCACATTTCAGGACATCAATGGCGAGTATGTAATAGGTAACTTAGAAACTGATCCGGCTGCCATCACCAGTGATTATGCCTTTGTCCATTTTTTTCTGGAATCGCCTCCAAAATCAGAAGCGGTATTCATTTTGGGAGCTTTATCTGACTGGCAATATAATGATGATTTTCTAATGACCTATGACAATGAGCTCAATGGATACACAAAGTCAATTCTACTTAAACAGGGTTGGTATAATTATATATATTATATTCCTGAAGACGAAGACCCCTACCATTACGAAGGCAGTTATTTTCAGACTGAAAATTTGTATGAAGTGCTGGTTTACTATCGTCCCATAGGTGCATTGGCAGACCAGTTGGTGGGTTATTCAATTATTATACATAACCGTCGTCCCTAAACCCGGAATTGTCATTGGACTTGTAGCGGGCAGCAGTAAATTTCCAATACCGATCCAGGTAAAACTAAGCAGGAATTTCGTATCGCGGATTTTCTTTTCCGGGGTCATTGTCTGTAGTGTCGATCATACCAAATCCTTTATGACATAACTTTCCCATTCCGCCTATAAATAAAAATTCCTGTACCTCTTGGGCAGCGTACAGTGTAAAGGGCAAAGTATAACCTCGAACCTCGTATTTAACGTCCTGATCGAACATGGAATAGATGCGTGCAAATTTTTTCTGACTGACCTTTATCTTGTCTAAGTACTTCCTATCCGGAACAATCTGAAATCTAAAAAAATCTTTTAGTTGCTCTTCGCCGTATTTGCCAATCGCACCCATTCTCTGGAGGGTTGATTCATATAAAGAATCGGAAAAACTTTCAGCTTCCGGAGAAATAAATCTTTTTCCCTGATCGTCATTGAACGAGGGCTCCAGCAACACTAAAGGGGAAATGCAAATGTATTTCATGGACTCTTCAAATACCGGCATATTCTCAACTTCAACATATTCAGGGTGCAAAAAAAGATTGCCCACCTCAACCTGAGAAAACTTAAACAACTGGTGCAGTAGGTAATCAATAAAAGGCTTTTCAAATGAGGATATAACCAGTGTTACCTTGTTAGAGTAAAAGTGAAGTCCATTTCTACTCACTTTGGTTTGACCTTTCAACCCAGAAAAATTGAACCACCTGTAATCAGCATAGTCCGACGCTCCTCCTCTAATCAAGATACCCTTGAGTAATTGGGCTAGCAGGTATTGATGGTGGAAGGGTACGAAAGCTCCCTTGTTCTTTAATTGAAATATGATCCTTATTCTCAATTTCCCGAACTTTAAAAAATTTGACAAAAACCGGAGACAAAAATCATGCTATCTCTCCAACATCCAGTGAATCAACGTATTTGACCCCCAAAAAAACTAAAAATATAGCAATATTGTCCAAAATATGTAAAATATTTATTGTTATACGTTAAACCTGAAATGAATGATATCGCCATCCTCAACATGATACCCTTTACCTTCAATGGCAATTTTGCCAGCTTCTTTACAGGCCAACTCTGTTTTATATTTTATGTAATCGTACAATTTGATTACTTCTGCTTTAATATAACCTTTTTCAAAATCAGTGTGAATAGTTCCTGCCGCTTGGGGCGCTTTCCAACCTTTTTTGATGGTCCATGCCCTTACTTCCTTTTTACCTGCTGTAAAAAAGGTAATTAAGTTTAATAGTTCATAGGAAGCTCTAACAAGTTTATCCAGGCCGGATTCTTTGAGGCCATATTCGTCCATGAACAAGCGCTGTTCATCCACCTCAAGTTCTGCAATCTGAGCCTCAATGCCTCCGGAAATTAATATCATTTGTGCCGACTCTTTGGAGATAATTTCCTGCAACTTTTTACTAAACTCATTGCCATCGGGTAGTGAATCTTCATCGATATTGGCAACGTAAATTACCGGTTTAGCAGTGAGAAGCTGTAGATCTCTAATGGAATCTAGTTGTTCATCGGAACATTCCATTACCCTGATGCTGAATCCTGTGGACAATTTTTCTTTTATAAATTGTAGGTGATACATAGTCCGTTTAGCTTTTGCATCACCGGACTTGGCGATTTTTTCCAGTTTCCGGATCTTTTTCTCTACTGATTCCAGATCTTTCAGTTGAAGTTCATTTTCAATAATTTCCTGGTCAAAAACCGGGTCCACTCCGCCGGCCACATGTGTTATGTTATCATCTTCGAAACATCTGATGACATGTGCGATGGCGTCCACTGTTCTGATATTAGATAAAAACTGATTTCCCAGGCCCTCACCTTTACTTGCACCTTTTACCAGACCAGCAATGTCCACAAACTCGATGACCGTTGGGATAACTTTCTCGGGGTTTACTAGATCCTGCAATATTTCTAATCTGTGGTCAGGTAGTGTAACCACTCCAACATTGGGTTCAATCGTGCAGAAAGGGTAATTGGCAGCTTCAGCCTGAGCACTCGATATTGCATTAAACAAAGTGGATTTCCCCACGTTTGGAAGTCCCACAATTCCAACTTGTAAGTCCATTAGTTTCAAATAATCTGTCAGGCTTGATACATAAAAAAAGCCCTTGAACAGATCAAGAGCTACTTATTTAACTTAAGTTTTGGGTTATTCCCAACTTAATTCCTCGTCCAGCCCTGATTTTGACTCAACTTTAGCCTCCTGCTGGTCTTTTTCCTCAAATTGACTAAAATCGATTTCAGGCATCAATTCCGTTTTAACATGGTCCACAGTTCCTGTTAAGGCAACTACAAATTTATCGAAATCCTCTTTATATAGAAAAAGCTTGTGTTTTTCGTAAAAATATCCGTCTTCTTTATACCTTCTTTTACTTTCGGTGATGGTCAGGTAGTAATCGTTTGACCTGGTTGCTTTAACATCAAAGAAATAAGTCCGCTTCCCAGCCCGTACCCTCTTTGAAAAAATCTCTGCCTTGCCGTTGTCTTTGTTCTCTTCCACAATCCTTAATTTTATGACCTAGTATGGTGTAAAAATAGGAATTTTGATAAACTATAAAAATAAAATACATAATTTCCGTTTAAACTTAAAAGTTATGTTCGCATATCTCAACAACTAAAAATTAGCAAGTTAAGGGATTGGTAGTATGGAAATAAGCCTAAAGGATATCAGAGAAATTGGGAATATCGAACTATTGGCCAGGCAAATGGTCGAAGGATTTATCACAGGTCTGCATAAGTCACCTTATCACGGATTTTCTGTGGAATTTGCCGAGCATCAACTGTACAATAGCGGAGAAAGCACCCGCCACATCGACTGGAAAGTTTTTGCCAAAACGGACAGGCTATACACTAAAAGATATGAGGAGGAGACTAATCTCAGATGTCATTTGGTTATCGATTGTTCCTCATCGATGTATTACCCAAAAAACTCTAAGGGTAAGATTACATTTAGCATAATGGCCGCAGCAGCTCTTACCTATCTTCTTCAAAAGCAAAGGGATGCTGTAGGAATTTTTACTTTCACTGACCGATTGGATATTCAAACACCTGTCCGATCTACTTCTACCCACGCTCATAAAATTTTGCTAATACTCGAACGATTACTGAAACAGGACTCTCAAAATGAACCAACCTCGATAGCCCCTGTTTTACACGAAATTGCACAGAAAATTCAAAAGCGATCTTTGGTGATCCTATTGAGTGATATGATCCATAATCAAGATCAGCATGAAGAGGTATTTACCGCACTACAGCATTTGAAACATCAAAAAAATGAAGTATTGATATTTCATATTACTGACCATGATACGGAGTTGAATTTTGAATTTGAAGACCGGCCATATGAATTTATCGACCTGGAAAGTGGAGAAAAGACTCGTCTGGTTCCTGGTGAAATAAAAAGTAGTTATCAGCAAGCCATGAAAGAGTATCTTAATCAACTAAAAATGAAATGCCATCAATTCAAGATTGATTTTATTGAAGTTGATGTTAAAGAACCCTTTCAAAAGGTGCTTTCTCAGTACCTAATAAAAAGGGCACGGATGAAGTAGCCTTTTTTAGTTATGAGTTATGAGTTATGAATTATAAGTGATGAGTTTGAGCTAGTCCCTTCGTAATTTCAAATTGTGCATCGCCAATTGCTAATTGTCAATTTTTAGACGTGCATCTTTTCTTTCTTGCCCATTAGCTCGTCCTCCGTTTCCTCATGATCTGGGTCAGGTATGCAACAGTCCACCGGGCATACAGCGGCACATTGCGGTTCTTCATGGAAACCAGTACATTCGGTGCATTTGCCGCTGACAATGTAGTAAAACTCATCTGAAACGGGGTCTTTTGAATCATTTGCGTCTTCAGTCGAGCCATCTTCCAACGCTATTTCAGTGAGTGAAGTTCCCCCGGCCCAAGACCATTCCATACCACCTTCATAAATAGCAGTATTTGGGCATTCTGGTTCACAAGCCCCACAATTGATACATTCATCAGTAATTATTATGGCCATATTTCTCTTTTTTTAGTGGTTTATTTAATTTCCTACCTTTACAAAGGTAATTACAATCAACATTTCCTACAACAATTTGAAAGCCTAAAACCCACTTCGTTTTTATGGATTGGAACCATCGAATTGAAACGCTTAAACTTTGGGGAACAGCTATTTGTCATAAGGACTGGTCCTCATTTTATGATGATATACAAAAGTCCAATCCTTGGTTTACAGTGCAAAGTATTGAGTTGGCTTTATCAGGAGTTTGTAGATACCTTAACTCCTCAAAGCTAGACCGGTGGTCCGGATCATACCATCCAAACACTGGAAATACCAGCACTGTAGGTTTAATCATGGCAGGTAATATTCCGTTGGTGGGCATTCATGATTTTATCTGTGTGGTTGCCGCTGGCTACCGGGTAAAAATTAAAATGAGTAGTCAAGATCAAGTCTTGCTGCCTCTACTTTATCAGGAACTGGTGAACATAGAGCCAAGGCTTGAGCAATTTTTTGCTTTCACAAATAATCTTCCCGTTGGTCAGATTGATGCAATTGTTGCCACTGGAAGCGATAATACCTCCAGGTATATTAAATACTACTATCCAGGTATTCCTCAGATTATCCGTTCCAACCGCACATCATTGGCGGTAATTAAAGGCGATGAAAATAGTGATCAACTTTCAGAGCTTGGAACTGATATTTTTAGTTATTTCGGAAAAGGATGCCGGAATGTTTCCAAAGTCTGGGTACCACCCCGCTATGATTTTACAAAATTCATTTCGGAAAACCTGAGATTTTCCGAACTGCTAAAGCACCCGAGATACGGCAGTAACTATAATTACCAAAGGGCGCTTTACCGCACACAAGGAAAGGAATATATTGATACCGGTTATTCGTTGTTCTATCGAAGTCAAGAAGTGGTTTCTCCATTGTCTGTGGTGTTTTATGACTTTTACAATAACCTAGACCACCTTAAGACCATGATATCACTTGAGGGAGAAAAAATTCAGTGTATTTCCTCAGCGGAAGGTTGGTTTGGTCAAAGCTATCCCTTCGGAAGTCTGCAAAAACCAGATCTTTGGGACTATGCCGACAATATTGATACTATGGATTTTCTGTTGAAGCTGTAATTAAAGTCTGTCTATAAAGAGTCCAACTTTAGAAGAGTCTGTCCATAAACTCTAATTAAGGGACCTCACCTCTCCGGATCTCTACCCAGCCATTGTAAACCACGTTGTCTAATTTAATCCGGTAAAAGTATGTGCCATCACTGTTATCACCACCGTCCCAATCATTCTGGTAATTCTGGGTCTCATAAACTATCTTTCCCCATCTGTTAGAGACAATCAGTATAATGCCGTTTAACGGTAGATTCCTAATGGTAAATGTTTCATTCACACCATCATCATTGGGTGTAAAAATATTAGGTACAAAAATGGTGTCATCATATCCGACTTCTTGTGTAAGTACTATACTACATCCGGTATCATCTCTTACAATTATTTCAAAAGTACCTGCAAATAGGTCACTGAAAGTGATCTCATAGTCTCCGGTTGATGGATTCAGTGTTGCGTCTGTGAAATCAATAAATACCGACTGAGGTGGGAATGTAGGTACTGTTAGGTCAATACTAACCTGATATGGTGGTGTTCCGCTGGCACCTTCAATAATAACCGAGAACTCTCCCGTAGCTAAGTCCGGAAGCGATATTGAAACATCCGTTACCGTAGCTAGAATAGAAGTTGGTGGTTCTACAATAGTGATTGTCTGATCGAATGAATTTGTACAAACCCCAGTTTGTTGTACTGTTAAGGTATAGCTTCCACCAGGCAGATCCGGAATAGTAAACGAGGTTTGATCCGTCTGACCCACCAGATTTCCGTCCAATAGTATATCTAACAATGGAGAGGATGAACTCTGACCGGTTATGTTATCCAGCTGAATTATTCCGGTATTAGTTCCTGCGCAGACTAAATCCGTTACGGTGGTTGTAAAGTCAACAGTAGGACAAAGTGTGCTACATATAGCATCGTTCCGGTCAAACACATTCACTACTACAGTGGCTCCAGTGCTTGCGCCGCAACCCACATCCTGGGTGACATAGAAACTAGTACTTCCTACCACAGTCACATCAAGTTCTCCAGGTCCCGGTTGATACTCAGGACCAGTGGCCACCAAATTAGTTAACGCCGGATCTGTGTACCAGCTAATATTGGTGCCAGTCGCCATCAACCTGGGCGAGACAAAATCCTGACAAATATCCACCGGAGTGACTACCACCGGTGGGGTAGTGATGATTACGTTTACCGTTACACTTGCAGTATCTGCACATCCAAAATCGTCGGTGATGGTTAATACATAAGTAATAGTGATTACCGGGCTTGCCATAGGATTGGCAATATTTGGATCGTCTAAGCCAACGGCCGGACTCCATTGATAGAACATTGCTCCGGTACCATTTAACTGGACTGCATCTCCCTGACAAATGGTAACATCAGAACCGGCATCAGCTACCGGAGTAGGGTTAATTTTCACCACCAAGGTATCGGATTCTGGGAGGCAGCCGAGAGATGAAGCCGGGTCATCAATATTCAATATCATCAAGATACTATCTGCTGCGATATCCGCTGCAGTTGGTACATAAAAAGTATTTTGTGCGGTCGGGTCGTCAAAAGTGCCTAAGCCATCCGTGGTCCATGTAGTACCGTTTGCCACACAGGCCACCACTCCTGACAGAAATACTGTATCACCTTCGCACAAATTTTGATCCAACCCAGCAATTACCGTGTTACCGGTAACAATCAACGCAGTCATCAAATCACTTTGTGCAGTACAAGGACCGGGTCCATCAGGATCGTTAGTGGACAGAATCAAGATCACACTCCCAGCTACAATATCCGCCGCACTCGGTGTATAAACGGCTGTTAGTGAAGTTACGTCATCAAAAACTCCAGAACCATTGGAGCTCCAGATTGCGCTGGTTGCACCGCCACCAATGCTACCTGCTAAATTAACAGTGTTTCCGGCGGGAATCGCCTGATCCACACCAGCATCCACAATCGACAGCAAATTGATAGTTACTACTAGGGTATCAGTACCGGCGGGACAGCCACCGGGACCATCCGGATCGTCGGTATTAAGAACTAGCTGTACTTGTCCAGCCGCTATATCAACAACATCTGGAAAATAAATTGCATTTAGAGAAGTAGGATCATCAAATAAGCCACCGCCCAATGAAACCCATGTAGGATTTATTACGATCCCTGATGCGTTTCCGGCCAAACTTACATTTTCGCCCTCACAAATTGTCTGATCAGTACCGGCGTCTACCACTACCCCTTGATCAATTATAACTGTCAATGAACTGCTTTCAACACTACAGGGGCCGGCGCCATCGGGATCGTTGGTGATCAGGGTCAATATCACATTTCCGGCGGTAATGTCTGCCGGACTTGGGGTGTAAATGGCGCTTGGGCTGGTGTTATCATCAAATGACCCGGAACCGGTACTGGTCCAAATTACGGAAGTAGTCCCACCGCCAAAAGTGCCACTTAAGAGGACTGGATCCGTTTCGCAAATAGTCTGGTCAGGGCCTGCATCCACAATGGCGGCATCGTTCAATATTAATTGCATGGTATCTACCCGGCTACAAAAACTCAGCACATAGCTTACCTGGATATCTATGGCGCCAACCAGACCGGCAGGATTGAAATTGTTACCAATCACCCCGGGACCACTAAAAGTCAGGGTTCCGCCAGTGGGATTTACACTGACCATGGTCAGCAGATCCTGTAAGCCCGCATCATTGCAAATGGCAGCAGGTGGATTAAAATTAATGGTAGGTACTATTTGTATGTCAACCACCAGAGTGCTGGTGGTAGTACAAACACCCAGGGTGTAGTCCACGATAATATTGACAAACCCCGTTAAACCCGCGGGATCGAAAGTACTAGCTGTTACTCCGGGGCCGTTAAATGATAAAATACCTCCTGCAGGATTTGGGGTGACCCAGGTCAGCAGATCTTGGAGACCTGCATTTTCACATAATGGCGTATTTGGATTCAATGTCAGTACTGGGGCCTGCTCCACATCAATTACCATGATCTCAGTTACGGTACAGGCACTTAGCTGATAAGTTACTACAATATTTACCGTCCCACTTTGTCCCGCGGGATCAAACTGATTGCCCGTCACACCAGGGCCGCTAAAACTAAATACTCCTCCTCCGGGATTGGCACTTACCATAGGCAATAGATCCACAGGCATACTAGAATCACATTGAGGCGTGACCGGAGTTAATGTCAATACTGGAGTTGGCTCTACATCAATTACCATGGTATTGGTGACAGCACATGCACCTAAATCATAGGTTACATCGATGTTGACCAACCCACTTAAACCTGTAGGATCAAAGTCTATACCTACTACCCCCGGGCCGGTAAATGTAAAGACTCCTCCACTTGGACTGGCACTTACCATGGCCATTAAGTTTTGTGATCCGGCATTTTCACATAAAGGAGTGGTTGGGTTTAATGTCAATACAGGGGTAGACTGAATATCTATTACCATAGTATTGGTAACAGTACAAACACCCAAAGAATAGGTGACATCTATATTTGTTGAAGTTCCTCCAAGACCGGCAGGGTCGAAAGAGGTTCCGGTAACCCCTGGGCCAGCGAATGTAAAAGTGCCTCCAGCCGGCAACGCACTTACCATTGTCAAAAGATCCTGTGACCCGGCATTCTCACACAGAGGAGTAATAGGATTTAGTGTCAATACAGGAGTTGACACTACATCGATTATCATTACTTCGGTAACTACACAACTATTTAGAGTATAGTCTACGGTTATATTGACCGCGGTACCACCCAAACCAATTGGATCTAAGGTTGAACCCGTTACGCCGGGGCCACTAAAAGCAAAGGTGCCTCCTGCTGGTATAGCGCTGGCCATGGTTAAAAGATCCTGAGGCCCGGAATTCTCACAAATAGGAGTGGTTGGGACTAAAGTGACGGTTGGGGTGTTCTCAACATCGATGGTAAGGATACCTGTTTCCGTACATGCCCCCTGATCATAGGTGACATCGATATTTACAGTTGTTCCTCCTAATCCTGTGGCATCAAAATTATTTCCGGTAACTCCCGTTCCAACAAAAGTAAAGCTGCCACCTCCGGGTATGGCTGAGACAATGGTGGTCAAGTCCACTATTCCTGAATTTTCGCAAACCGTAGTACCAGGGAGGGTAAGTACCGGAAGTGGCTGTACGGTAATGTCGAAATTTTCAAGAACCGTACAATTCCCCAGCACATAGATGATATCTATGGTTACAGGCCCACTAAGGCCGGTAGGATCGAAATTGCTCCCGGACACTCCGGTACCCGAGAATGTAAAGGCCCCGCCAGGGATATTGGCGGTAACCAGGGTATTTAGGTCAACAACACCATCATTCTCGCATATAGGAATAGGCAAGGGTATAATTATTGGTGCTGGCTCAACATCAAACGTGACTATATTGCTAACAATACATACTCCCAATGTATAAGTTACATTAACATTCTCAAACCCACTCAGCCCGGACGGGTCAAATGTGGTCCCGGAAACTCCGGTACCGGAAAATGTAAAGGTCCCGCCTGGTTGGTCGGCACTAACCAAGGCCAATAAATCTTGTGGTCCATCATTGCTACAAACCGTTGTGGGGGTAGGGGGAACACTGATTGTAGGTTCGACGATGTCCAACGCTATAAAAACGCCAGGTGCAATTGAAGCCCCGGTAGTTTCAAAAACGTCTATAAAATAATTACCCTCAGACAGTCCTGGATAAACAATTACTTTTGATAAAGAAGTATCAATTTGAATAAAGGATGGTGATCCGGAAGGAAATCCCTGCAAGCGAAACACTATGGTATCCGACAATCCAACGCCTGTTAGTTCTATTTCGAACTCACCGCTGTTTGGGCTGGTACAGGTAGGCAATGTAATATTGTTTACCTGAAGGGTCTGTGCCTCTACTGATACCACTGAGATCATCAGTATTATAGGTATGAACCAGTATGGAAAGAATTTTTTCATCCAGCTATTTCACTTCAGTCTCTATCTCCTTATAGCAGCGTGCGGCATCAAATACCACAATCTTATACTTTCCCGAAGGCAGTTTCCTTAATTGATTCACATCTGGACTCACTCCGGAGACGGCACTTGGGTCGCTCGAGATCCAACTATAGTAGTATGGGGGCTGACCTCCTGTAATATGTAAAGTAATCGCTCCGTTGCTCTTCCCTGGCTTGCTGGTATGATTCACTTGAATTGAAACCTGGATAGGCGAATAAGAAGGCACCTTAAAAGTACCAACACCGTGACATCCCAATGCATCGGTTATTTGAACCTGATAACTTCCGGCTGATACCTTTCTAATAACTTTAGTGCTTCCATCATCCCACTTAACCCGGTAAGGGGGCAATCCTTGCTCTATTACCAATTTGAGCTGACCATTACTTCCTGCAATGCAGGCCGGAGTAACTTCAGCACTAATGGATAGTCCCTGACAATCAGATGTACTAGTCCCCTGACCTGGAAGGGTAATTTGAAAGAGGAAAAAAGTGAAAATAAATAAAAAATGCAGCGTAAACTTACTTTCCATACTGAGGTGGTTGCATGTCCTCGGGTGCAGAGGCATTCAACACTTTAAAATCTTGAAAATGTCTAATTCTCTTCTGCTCCCTAAATATTCAAGATTTATATAAATAATACAATTAATTATGGTTTTTTTTCAGCCAATAGTTGGAATAAAACAATTTTTGGTAGTACATTGTATCTTGGTTAATTGACCGCTCTTTATTCAACATTTCCTATTCTGATTTTATCCATCCACCTCTCTGAATCCTTCAGCAACGAGGCTATTGTACAACTTTCAAACCTGATTAGTTTCAGTCCCAAATAGCGCCCACACCGCTTACATTTTTGGTTATTTTAATTACATTTACTGTCCTTTAACCGATCTCCCAATAACCATTTAAAGTACACCCCATGGTATTTGATTTAGACATGATTAAGAATACATACAGCCTAATGGCCAGCCGCATAGAAGCGGCCAGAATGGTTGTAAATAAACCACTTACTTTAACGGAAAAAATTCTTTACGCACATTTGCATCGGAACCAGCTGGTAGATGCTTTTGAACGGGGAAAGTCCTACGTGAATTTCTCTCCTGACCGGGTTGCAATGCAAGACGCAACCGCTCAAATGGCCCTGCTTCAATTCATGCAGGCCGGAAAGAAGAAAGTGGCCGCCCCATCTACCGTACATTGTGATCATTTGATCCTTGCCAAGAAAGGGGCGGTTGAGGACCTGAAAAATTCAATAACTACCAGTAAGGAAGTTTTTGATTTCCTGGCTTCAGTTTCTGATAAATACGGCATAGGGTTCTGGCAACCGGGAGCGGGAATTATTCATCAGGTGGTTCTGGAAAACTACGCGTTCCCGGGAGGAATGATGATCGGTACCGATTCACATACTGTTAATGCAGGAGGTTTAGGAATGATTGCTATCGGTGTAGGGGGGGCAGATGCGGTCGATGTAATGGCAGAAATGCCCTGGGAGTTGAAATTTCCAAAATTGATCGGCATAAAATTAACAGGACGTCTCAGCGGATGGACCTCCTCAAAGGATGTCATTCTAAAAGTTGCCGGAATTTTGACGGTAAAAGGTGGAACTGGGGCCATTGTAGAGTACTTTGGGGAAGGAGCTCAAAGTTTGTCGGCAACAGGCAAAGGCACTATTTGCAATATGGGTGCTGAAATTGGAGCGACCACCTCTACCTTTGGATATGACCATAAAATGGCACAATACCTTAGAGGTACCGGACGTGCTGAGGTAGCAGACCTTGCTGATACCATAAAGGAGCATCTTACCGGAGATGCAGTAGTTTACGAAAACCCACTAAACTATTTTGACCAGGTAATTGAAATTAACCTTTCCGAGCTTGAGCCTCACATTAATGGCCCCTTTACACCAGATCTGGCTACACCGATTTCACAGTTTGCTCAAGTAGTTAAGGAAAATGGATGGCCTGAAAAACTGGACGTTGGACTTATTGGTTCCTGTACCAACTCCTCCTACGAGGATATCACCCGGGCCGCATCCGTGGCAGAACAGGCCATCACCAAAGACCTCACGGCTAAATCGGAATTTACCATAACTCCAGGGTCGGAACAGGTCAGATTTACCGTTGACCGGGATGGCTACCTGGCAACCTTCGAGAAAATGGGCGGAGTGGTGCTTGCTAACGCTTGTGGTCCTTGTATTGGACAATGGGCTAGACATACTAACGATCCTAACAGGAAAAATTCCATCATCACTTCATTCAACAGAAATTTCGCCAAAAGGAATGACGGAAATCCTAATACCCACAGTTTCGTGGCCTCTCCAGAGATTGTAACGGCCATGGCTATTGCCGGTGACCTTACTTTTAATCCTCTAAAAGATACATTAATGAATAACCAGGGGCAGGCAGTTAAACTGGATGAGCCCCAGGGAATCGAACATCCAACACAAGGCTATGCCGTAGAGGACAATGGATTTCAGGCACCAGCTGAAGATGGAAGTTTAGTGGAAATAAAGGTTGACCCCGATTCTAAAAGGTTACAATTACTTACACCCTTTGCCCCATGGGATGGTGAAAACATTTCAGGAATGAAATTACTAATAAAGGCCAAGGGAAAATGTACCACTGATCACATTAGTATGGCGGGACCTTGGCTTAG
>QIEB01000550.1 GCA_003229495.1 Flammeovirgaceae bacterium | reverse complement strand
GGAGCCACCGCAGGTTATGCCATGTATCTGGCAGCTCTTGAAGCCATTGACCATCCGAATGGGTTTGATCACTCGTTGGTGCAAAGTGCGGAAATCCTGTTAGCTTCACGTCCAACAGCTGTTAATCTATCCTGGGCGGTTGACCGTCAATTATTAGCAATTCGCCAATGCGCTGAGGGTCAGGAAAGGATAAATATTGCTTTAACCACCGCTGAGGATATTGCCAATGAAGATGTCAATTATTGTCAATCAATAGGTGAGCACGGGAAACGACTGATTGAAAGCATTAGTAAAAGTAAACCTGACCAGCCGGTAAATGTGCTTACCCACTGTAACGCCGGTTGGCTGGCTTTCGTCGACTATGGCTCTGCTACTGCCCCGATCTATGCCTCGGCAGCCCAAGGTATTGATCTTCATGTCTGGGTGGACGAAACGCGTCCCCGGAATCAGGGAGCCCGCCTGACAGCTTGGGAACTTAGAGAACAGGACATCCCACACACGGTAATTCCGGATAATACTGGGGGTCATCTTATGCAAAAGGGGATGGTAGATCTGGTCATTGTAGGAACCGATCGGACTACTTATACAGGGGATGTAGCAAACAAAATTGGCACCTACCTCAAGGCGCTAGCAGCTTATGATAACAATATTCCTTTTTATGTGGCACTGCCAAGTTCTTCTTTTGACTGGGTAATCAAAGACGGAATGGGAGAGATCCCCATTGAAGAACGCGCTCCTGAAGAAGTCAAATACATTAAAGGATTACATAGAGGCGAAATCAAAGAAGTCCTTTTGACACCACCAGACAGCCCCACCGCTAACTATGCTTTTGACGTAACACCGTCTCGATTAATTTCTGGTCTTATTACTGAACGTGGAATATGCGAAGCAAATGAGCAATCGATCCTGAAAATGTTTCCGGAAAAAAGAGCAATGAAAAATTCGTAATCCCTAACACCCTAACACCCTAACACCCTACTCTATTTGGAGGCGAGTTCTACACTGCGTTCAATAAACTTCGTCAAAGATGCTCCGTCTAACATATTTTGGCTTAACAATGCCAGGTCATATGCTTGTTTTGCATACTTAACACGGGTGTCCTCTCTTTTTGCTGCTAATATCTTGCTACTTATCGGGTGATTGGCATTAATGGCCACGTTGTAAGTTTCCGGCATTGGACCCATAAAAGGCATCCCGCCTCCTCCGGTCGCCGCCATATCCTTCATACGCCGCATAAACTCCGGAAGCGTAATTGACACCGGCATTTCATCTGGAGCCATTGATTCAACCTGGATCATTAAACTTGAATTGTCAATGGCCTTGGTAAATACATCCTTCAGTTGCGTTTGTTCTTCTTCAGACAACACGCTTTCATTTGCATTACCATTACCAATAAGTTTATCAATAGTATCAGCATCAACCCTTTTCAAATTGGTTTTCTCCAGCTTTTGCTCAAGATGATTGATCCAATGACTATCGATCACTTCGTTCAGTACTAATATGTCATAGGATCTTTTCTTGGCAGATTGTATAAAAGTATCCTGTTTCGCAGAGTCTGTAGTATATAAAAAGACCACATTGTCATCTTTGTCCTTTTGATTAACTGCTACCTTTTCACGGTATTCATCAAGTGTAAAGTAATTTCCATCTGTGTTCTTCAAAAGGGCGAAATTCTTCGCTTTATCGTAAAATTTTTCGTCGGTTAGCATACCGTATTTTACAAAAAGTCCAATATTTGACCACTTTTCCTGGTATGCTTTCCTGTCCTTTTTGTAAAGCTCTCCAAGCTTATCTGCTACTTTCTTAGTGACATACGCATTGATCTTTTTGACATTGCTGTCCGATTGCAAGAAGCTTCTGGATACGTTCAGCGGTATATCCGGTGAATCAATCACTCCATGAAGTAGCATCAGGAACTCAGGAACAATATCTTTGACCTCGTTTGTAATGAATACCTGCCTGGAGTATAATTGGATTTTATTTTTCGGGATTTCAAAATCGTTTTTTAATCGGGGAAAATACAGCACCCCGGTGAGATTAAAGGGATAATCAACATTTAGATGAATCCAAAACTGAGGGTCTTCTGAAAAAGGATAAAGCTCCCGATAGAATTTTAAATAATCTTCGTCCTTGAGATCGGAGGGAGATTTGGTCCAAATAGGATCGGTGCTATTTATGATATTATCTTCTTTAACGGTCTTGTATTTTGGGTTGCCGTCTTTGTCCTTCCCATCCTCTACACTTTTATCTTTCTGACCAAATTTTATGCTGACTGGTAGGAACTTGGCATACTTCTCCAAGATTCCCTGAATCCGATTTTCCTCCAAGAACTCCTTGGAATCATCGTTTATATGTAATACTACATCGGTACCACGTTTAGTTCTTTTCGAACTGCTAATGGCAAATTCAGTGTTTCCATCACACTCCCAATGTGCTGCGGTGCTTTTATCCAGATAGGATTTGGTAATGATTTCTACCTTATTAGAAACCATAAAAGCTGAATAAAAGCCCAGCCCAAACATTCCAATTATATCTTTGTCGTCCCCGGAATCCTTGAATTTTTCTACAAAATCAGCAGCTCCGGAAAAAGCGATTTGATTGATATATTTTTTTATTTCCTCGGATGTCATTCCGATCCCCTTGTCACGAATTGTAATAGTTTTCTTCTTCTTATCAACGATTACTTCTACGGTAACATCGCCTAATTCATGCTTGAATTCTCCAAGAGAAGACAATCTTTTCAGTTTCTGGGTAGCATCCACAGCGTTGGCTACCAGTTCCCGTAAGAATATCTCATGATCAGAATAGAGGAATTTCTTTATTATGGGAAATATATTCTCGGTATGTATGGAAATAGTGCCTTTCTCTTTCATTTTATGTTCTTTTAATGGACAAATTTGAATGCGATTTGGACAATTCAAATTTCGTTCCAGTATAAGAAAGCACTAAATATTCTGACAACCTGTCAGTTTCGAAAGGTAGAAGGGGAATTAGTGACAGAAATTTGCTACTCGGGACCGAACAGTTGTTTCAGCTTGTCTTTGATTTCTGCTGGGGGTAGCCCCATTTTTTTGTGTTGAACTATAGAGAGTACCATTTGCCTGACATTGGAAGACAGGAATCCCAGCTGAGTGCCAAGATTCATCCCCAGTTCGAGTTCCCTGTCATCAATTTCGCCATCAACCAGCATTAGCCATGACATGTCAAACAACAGATCAAACCCAAATTTTTGGCTTGAGGATGTGTCCAATGAGATATTCTTCAGATTTTGATGCATATGTTCAAAATCCACTTCAATTTCGAGACGCTGGGCTACTTTTAAAATATAATGGTACTCACATTCGTCCATGTGACCGTCCGAATGAGCCATTTTAAAAAGTTGCTCCACATAGGTTTGTCGATAATCCATAGACTCCCCAAATTCTTTTTTTTGAAATAGTTTTTGTAGAGGCATGATGTCTCCAAATATGGTCAATCAATATTAACCAACACATTGGTGTATAACACCATAATAACCGGCGATATATTACATGTGAAGACTTAACGATGATTGTTCCTCATGCTTTACTATAAACCTGAAAGGCCTCAACACTGGCCTGTTCTATGGATTTGCCAGATTGGGTAAGGATATTGATGCGATGAACGATATCGTCTACTACTTCCGGCTCAAACCCTGATTTCATTGCTATTGACTTACATAAACCCAGTTCCTTTGGATCAATGGTGCCATCTATCAACATGATCGCCACCAAATCAAAAAGTAACTCAAGCCGATGTTTTTTGGATTGAGAGGCTTCAGCTGGATCATCAAGCTGAATTTCATCTCTTAACTCTTTTATTTCATCAGCAGAACAAGCGAGTTTGTGTCCAATCTTCAAAATTAACTCATATTCTCTTTTGTCCAGGAGCCCGTCTGCTTTGGCTACCTTAATTATTTCCTTGAGATAGGATTTACGATTGTCTTTGTTTTTTGATTTGAAAAGATCAAATAAACTCATATGGTATGATTAATAGTTACAGTATGTCCCCTCAAGCTTAACGGATACGATCAACTGAACGCACCAAAGTGTCATCTTTACGAATAAATCTGTTTGCTAGTAAGTTGCAAATAAGAGCCACGGCAGGCAGATACATTCCAAACTTATAGGTTCCTTCTCCCGGAACAGATACCATATTTTCCAAGCGAAAGGTAAAATATACCGCAAGACCAAGAAAACCAGCCATCACCAGTGAATTCAGTGCACCCAATTTCATCTGACCTAACCGATTGCGATATTTGAATATCTCAGTCATAGCTACACCAATGCCAATAATTGCAAGTATTCCAAGTATGGCAGTAGGAAAATATTCTCTGGTAACCGGTTGATCTTTAGGATGGACTTCGATAAAGAAAACTTCCAAAGTTGCTCCTGAGTCAGTGTTCATATCCCTCTTTTCCCACACGGGAAAAAATAAGGTAGCAGCAAGGCAAATTGTTACACCCATAAGAAATAAAGACTGAACCCGTTGTATCATTTGGATGGTGTTTTGTTATTTTGCAACTAAGGTAAAAAAAACGACGGATATTGGCACACTCCAAAAGGCCGGGAATCTCCGCAAATATCATTGAGGTATTTCATCGAAGTTTCATATCAAGGACAGGCGTACCATGGCTGGCAGGTCCAGCAGAACGCGCATACCATACAGGAAGAGATTAATGAAGCCCTGAAAAAATATTGCAGAAGCCCCATAGAAACTGTGGGGAGTGGAAGAACGGATACAGGGGTCCATGCTATTCAGCAATTCTGTCATGTCGACCTTTTGAATCAACTGGACCTTTCGATGGCAATTCACAAAATAAATGCCATTTTACCAACTGATATCGCGGTGATTAATATCTACAAGGTCCCTGATGATGCACATGCCCGCTTTCATGCGATATCACGTAGCTACGAATATCACATATCCAGGAAGAAAGATCCGTTTAATCAAGGCACAAGCTACTACTTGCGGCAAACTGTGGCCATAGACGAAATGAATGAGGCATGTAAATACTTAATCGGTAAAAAGGACTTTAAAAGTTTCAGCCGGGTTAAAACTTCGGTTGAAAATTTTATCTGTACAATTTCCCGGGCGCATTGGGAGGCCCATAACGGAATGTACTGTTTTTACGTAAGTGCTAACAGGTTTCTGAGAGGAATGGTGCGGGCTCTGGTGGGTACCTTAATTGAAATAGGCACTGGGAAATTAACAATCCCGCAATTTAATGCCATCATTAAATCTGGCGACAGACGAGCCGCCGGAAGATCTGTACCAGCACATGGATTATTTCTTACAAAAGTCACTTATCCGGAACAATTGTTAAACCCCGCTTCGTGAAAAGAGAAAAAATTACCGGGAAAATAGTTGATTTGAAGGTACTCAAAAGGCTGATTGGTTTTATAAAACCATATAAAAGCCGATTTTACTTTCTGATTTTGCTTACTATAACAACCGCCGCTCTAGGGCCTATCCGACCCTGGATAATTCAACTTACCATTGACAACCACATCTCTGTCGGTGATTATCAGGGGCTGGCTAAAATGACCTTGTTATTACTAGGATTAATTCTGCTGCACGCTGTGGTACAATATTCCCATACATATCTATCTGGGTGGATCGGTCAAAATATTATCAAGGACATTCGAATTCAACTTTATCGACACCTGCTTAAATTACGTCTAAAATTTTACGACAATACACCAATAGGAAGATTGGTTACCCGTAATATATCTGATGTTGAAACTTTAGCTGAAGTGTTCAGTCAGGGAATAGCAGCCATGTCAGGTGACATACTGACCATTCTGTTTATTCTCATTTTTATGTTTGCCGAAGACTGGAAGCTCACTTTAATAAGTTTAGCAACCCTACCGATCCTTCTAATGAGCACCTACATTTTCAAAGAGAAAATAAAGATGACATTTAATGAAGTAAGGAATGCAGTTTCCAATCTTAATAGCTTCGTTCAGGAACACATTACGGGGATGAGTGTAGTGCAGATTTTCAACAACGAGGAATCGGAGCACAAAAAATTCCAGGAAATAAACCGTGAACATCGGCGGGCGAACATTAAGTCGGTTCTTTACTACGCCGTTTATTTCCCGGTAGCAGAGATAATCGGAGCATCAAGCATCGGTTTGTTAGTATGGTACGGGGCTGGAGGGGTTATGCGAGGTTCCATTCCTGAAATAGGTGTGCTGATATCCTTTATTATGTACATCAACATGTTCTTTAGGCCAATCCGGTTGATAGCAGATCGATTCAATACCTTGCAATTGGGAATCGTGAGTACCGACCGTATAATAAAGATCTTGGATAGTCAAGATTTCTTGTCTGATAAGGGGACCTACTCAACAGAGTCTCTAAAGGGGAAAGTGGAATTTAAAAACGTATGGTTTGCCTACAACCAGCAAGAATATGTCCTGAAAGACATATCATTTCAGGCAGCCCCCGGACAAACCCTGGCATTGGTGGGAGCTACCGGCGCAGGGAAATCTTCAGTAATCAACTTACTGACCAGATTTTACGACATCAACAGCGGAAAAATAATGGTGGATGATATTTCCATTTCAGAATACCAACTTCGGAATTTAAGGCAACACATAGGAGTGGTGTTACAGGATGTATTTCTTTTTTCGGATAGCATTGCGGAGAATATTACTCTGGGAAATAAAGACATACCATTTGAACGCATAGTTGAAGCAGCGGAATTGGTGGGGGCCAAGAGATTCATCGAGCGCCTCCCTGGAGGTTTTAGTTACAATGTAATGGAAAGAGGTGCTACTTTGTCGGTAGGGCAAAGACAATTAATTTCTTTTGTGAGGGCTATGGTGTATAACCCTAAAATCATCGTCCTGGATGAAGCTACCTCCTCAGTGGACTCCGAGACAGAGGAATTGATTCAATATGCCATAGAGAAATTAATGAAAGGTCGAACGTCCATAGTTATTGCCCACAGGCTATCTACTATCCAAAAAGCAGACCAGATATTAGTAATGGATCAAGGCGAAATCAAAGAACGTGGGAATCATGAACAACTATTGGGTATGAATGGTTATTACACACAACTACACCACATGCAATATAAGGGCGTTGTGTCGTGAGGAAGTCGACCACTAGAAATCTTCTGGTCATTACCATCATTTTAGTACTCATCCTTTTAGCTTTTGGGTATTACAGGTTGGGTGGGCTAAATTCCATACAAATAGAAATTGTAACCGTAGATAGTTACCATTTGGTGGGGAGATATTTTGAAGGTAATTATAAGAGTGATACTATCAGGATTTATTTTGAGGAGATGAAAGAGTATTTAAAGGAAGGGACACTAAAGGGTCAACCGATAATTATCTATGATCAGGAGCCAACTGGAAGCCCTGGCAAGGCTACCAGCTATATTGGAGTATTGCTTGTTGGCAGCCCATCATCTTCACTCGACAACCTTGAAAAAAGGGAGATACCTGCCAAAAGATCCATAAGAGTTTCAAAAGATGCTCACATATCTGTAATGCCCAACCCCGATAGGATAGATCGGATGATACAGGCATATGCCCAGGCTAAAACTCTTACAGTCGGAGAGTTGAATATTGAAATTTACTACCCCAATAACCGGTTGGTGATAGAGCGGCCTATTTTACGGGGGGGTGACCAAGGCTCGGAATAGATTCATAGTGAATAATCTGAATCCGGGTTTATATAAAGCAAGCTGCTTCCGGGCTAAGGAATATGGTAAATCACCAATCTTCATCAATGGGAGGAATCCCTTGGAAATGGATTACTTTATCCCCATAAATTGGATCATAATAATGACCGCCTTCTTCGAAATCAGGATTCCATGTTTTTGTATTATCCTCATTTAGTCGATATACGAAAGGAGAGAGGTGCAGTCGTTCCAAATGCCATCTGCCTTCTTTCCCTGCAGGAATCTCTTCTCCCTGACCATAAAGCATCAACCCGGCATCGGAGAAAATTTCATGTCCTGGATTAGTTTCCTTGTACTCATGGCTTACGTTCATGGCTTTATGACCAATCTCATGCGCGATTGTGCTACGATATCGATCGGGACGTGATAGATTGGTGATGGAGATAACTCCTCGATAAGGAGGAGCTATGGTATTGCAGTAGGTATAGGTCGGAAATGAGAGACCGCCTGTCCGGACCGATTTGATGATCCAATTCCGCCCTTCATTTACTTCTAAAAAAGTAAGAAATACGTCTTCAAGAACTATTAAATATATAGTATGGTAATTGTCCGGATGAGGTTCAACTATACTCTCAAAAGCTGCTCTGGTTTCATCAGTTAATTCTGATGGATGTCTTCGCATGTGCTCATACATATTAACATATTCTGTTAAAGGGACTTCAGGTATTTCATTGGCCTGTATGGAAAAGTACTTTGGATTTAGTTCTCCGGTTTTCACCCATAGCAGATTGATTTGTACCCCAGTAGGTTTGTAGATTTCTTTTGCTGCCCGGATGCTTCCTAGTAAACGAGAAAGTGCTACCTTCTCAAATTGAGGATCAAGATTTGATGGGAAGTATACACCAACATCAATCGATAACTTACCGACCTGGATATCTTTATTGAATTCCACTATGTTGATAGAGTCAAGTAAACTCCATTTGACTTTAGGAGTTACAGAACTTTCCAGTACGGATTCATTTGCAATCTCAGGCTTTTTTGAACCATCAGTGCAACTAAAAAGAAGGATGGCATATATCAAAATATAGATTTTTCTCATCTTGGTTAAGTTTAATGATTTTGCCAGGTAGCCTAGTACTTAATCCCTTCTAATACTTTATCAAAATCCGGATTAACCTCCCTGGCAAATTTTATGGCCTCATGATCTGGATTCAATTCATTAAAATAGAAATGTGCACCGCCAGCTCGTTGTTCATCCAGTATTGCAACCAGGTCATTAAGACCTTTCATGTATGGCTGGTATCCCTCTCCCTCTTCCTTTGATTTCATTACCAGTAAAAATGCACCTTCGGCAAATGGGGCCTCCCATCCAGTTGGCATATTTGAACCAAAGTGAAAAAGAGAACCTGCTTCCATCACTTGTCTTTTGCCTTCACTGCATAGTACCCATTTTCCGCTTACGGTATATACCATACTCTCGGTCGCATGCGGATGCTCAGATAGAAACATTCCCGGCTTTAATTCAATAAAATAAGCGCGGGTATTTTCAGCGAATAGCAAAGGACCAAATCTACCCTCGTGTGTGAGTACTCCCACTGTTTCTAACGCATCAACAATATTTGGAATAACTTCTACATTGGTAGCGAGTTGAACATATTCCGGAGATACATCTGTAGCTTGAATATATTGCTTTTCCAATATCTCCTTGTTTGATTGAGTCGTATCGTCACCTGAATGACTATGAACGGCAGTGCCTTCATCATGTGCATGACCTTCGCCCTTCTCGCTGGGTTGCTGTCCACATGCCAATAGCAATGATAAAAAAAGTAGTAAATTTTTAGCTTTCATGTTGTCTTAGTTTAGTCAATAAAGATATTAAAATTACTATTCGGATTGCAAGGTGCTCAGTATTTACTGTCCCAATTAAGGCTCAACTTTGTCTACCTGTATTTGTTTGTCATACAATTCCCTGTATACACCGTTTTGGGCAAGAAGTTCTTTCTCTTTTCCCTGCTCAATAATGCAGCCGTCATCCAGAACCAGAATATGATCTGCCAGTTTGGCGCTGCTTACCCGATGAGAAATGATCACCGTGGTGCAGTCTTTCATTATGCGTTGCATGTTAGTCAGGATAGTATGTTCTGTTTTGGTATCGACGGCAGAAAGACTATCATCAAGTATCAGGATCTGAGGTTTACGTACAATGGCTCTGGCAATTGACACTCGTTGTTTCTGACCCCCTGACAAGGTAATTCCACGTTCCCCTAGAGTTGTTTCGAAGCCATTGGGAAAAAGTTTGATATTGTCGTATAGATCGGAATCCTTGGCAGCTTGAATTATTTGATCCTGGCTCAATTTACCGTTGCCAAATCCGATATTGTTTCCGATACTATCGGAAAATAGGAAAACATCCTGAGGGACATAACCAATGGCTTGCCGCATATGTGCCAGGTTGTAATTTCTTATATCATGTCCATCAATTTTTACCACTCCGGATGTGACGTCGTATAACCGGCAAATGACATTGGAAATAGTGCTCTTTCCAGAACCGGTAGTCCCAATAATGGCGATTGACTGTCCTGGCGCTACTTTAAACGAAACATTCTTAAGCGCTTCAATTCCTGAGTCCGGATAAGTAAAGCTCACATTTTCAAATAGAATTTCTCCGTTGATTTTTTTTGTTAATTCCTGAATTGAAACAATGTCGGTTTTTACATTAAGAAATTCATTAATTCTTTTTTGAGAGGCCGCTGCTCTTTGTATAAGACTGGTGACCCATCCCAAAGATGCAACCGGCCAGGTGAGCATGTTTACGTATATAATGAACTCTGCAATGTTGCCAATAGTCAGCGATCCATCAATGACCTGGGAACCCCCAATGAAAACAGTGAACAGAACGCTTAAGCCTATCAACCCCATCATCAATGGGAAAAACAAGGCATTTACAAACGTTAACTTCAGGGATTTATCTCGGTACTCAAGACTTTCTTGGGTAAACTTTAGCTCTGAGTCCGCCTCTCGAACAAATGATTTTAAGACTCTGACACCGGAGAAAGCTTCCTGAACAAAGGTGCTCATTGATGACAGACTTTGTTGTATTTCCTCCGATCGTTTATTCATGACATTGCTTACCAGATAGATGCTGATAGACAACACAGGCAGCGGAAGTAAGGAGTAGAAGGTAAGTTTAGGATTGACAATGATCATATAAGAGATCACGATGATAAACAGGGTTACTAGATTGATCCCATACATTATTGCTGGACCTAAATACATCCTGACCCGGCTGACATCTTCTGAGATCCTTGCCATAAGATCACCGGTATTGTTTTGCCTGTAGAAACTTAAAGGCAATGTTTGGTAGTGTCGGTAAATCTCATTTTTCAAGTCATATTCAATCAACCTGGACATGACGATGATCGTTTGCCGAACAAAGAACAAAAAAATACCTCGTAGCACTGCCATTGCCACTACTAGCAATCCTGCAATCAGAATAGATTTGGCAAATATATCGTACAGGTTCTCTTGTAATTCGGTACCATCAAATAGTCGGTACAGGTCTATATTCTCTTTGACCAGATTGATCACGTGCCTGACTAACTGAGCAGGGATAATAGCAACAACATTGGTAATAATTATGAAGACAGTTCCAAGCAGTAAATAGTGCTTGTACTTTAGCAGATATTTATTTAGAAACAGAAGTTCTCTCATATCTTATCATAGAAACGGGCAGGATATGTATTTGTTGGAAAACCGCCACCTGTAAACTTACACAAGATTATGATCAGGGTATTTGACCGCATTGAATTAATCCTCAAAAAGGGGTATTTTTGCCCATGTTTGGCTGACTACAGCTAGAGTTTATCGCAGATATTAATGCCAGAGACCAATCACCTAAACACCTCATTAGAAAGATCCTTACATTCCGTAATGCGGGATTTGGGACACGAGCAGGTAGTTTTTTGTAATGATGCCCCCACTGGTTTAAAGGCGATCATTGCCATCCACAACACTGTATTGGGACCGGGAATGGGAGGAACTCGATTTTGGAATTATGCAACGGATGAAGATGCCATTACTGATGTGTTGCGGCTCTCCAGAGGCATGACATACAAAAATGCCATAGCAGGTTTAAATGCTGGCGGTGGCAAAGCGGTAATTATTGGAAGCCCAAACATCAAATCCGAGGCTTTGTTAAGACGATTTGGAAGGTTCATAGACAGCCTGGCGGGACGATATGTAACCGCAGAGGACGTTGGGATGTGTGCCCACGATATGGAATATATTGGCATGGAAACTTCATTTGTTACCGGTCTGCCTGAAGTTCGAGGAGGTGGCGGAGACCCTTCCCCGGTAACTGCCTATGGAGTGTATATGGGGATCAAAGCAGCTGCAAAGAAAACATACGGATCTGATGATTTATCCGGAAAGATAATATTTGTTCAGGGAGTAGGTCATGTGGGCGGTCAATTAGTGAAACTTTTGGTGAAGGAAAATACCAAAGTGCTTATTTCGGATATAAATGAAGAACGGGTATTGAAGGTAGCAAAGACCTATGACACGGAGGTGGTGGACCCTTTGAACAGGCTTGATTTTGAAATGGACATCTACGCCCCTTGCGGCTTGGGTGCAACCTTGAATAGTGAGTCCATTCCGGGACTTAGGTGTCAAATTATTGCTGGTGGAGCAAATAACCAGTTGGAAGATGAAGAATTGCATGCCCACATGCTACAAGCAAGAGGTATTGTGTATGCCCCTGATTTTTTAATCAATTCTGGAGGGATAACTAATGTGTATATGGAGTACAAGGGGAATTACAATCGTGAGTTGGCCTACCAGAAAACGGAAGATATTTACCAGACATGCCTTGATTTGATAACAAGGGCGGAAATCGAAGGGGTTACTACACATCAGGCAGCTCTACAAATGGCCAAAGACAGAATAACAGCCATGGAAAAAGTAAAATTGTCATTTAAGGTTCATTAGCCACATTTTTTAAGAAATGCTAAACCGCAGAAATTTGCGTATCAAAGCAATGCAAACGTTATTTGCATTTCAACAGCTCCGAGCTTCTAATCAGCAGATTTCTTGGGAAAGATTAGAAGAAGCCTCAAAGGACCTCCAGGAGACAACTCCTGACAAGGTTGCAAAATTAGAACAAATCTTTAAGCAACAGCTGGTTGAACCTGGCAACCTTCCCAAGGAATTTACTGCGGAACTGAAGGCCGGAATAGAGGCTGAACTATCCACCTATAACCAACAAATTTCTAAAGACCTGAAATTTTTGCGTTCACAGATGTTATTGGAAGTAGAGGGCATCCACAAACTATTCTTGTGGGTACTGGCTTTGTTTTTAGCATTGGCCGACTTTGAGCGTATATTGCTTGCCAGAAAAAAGTCATTGCCGCAAGGAAGACAAATAGTGTACTTGAGGGATATGCGCTCAATTGAGATACTTCGTAAAGCTTTGGCCTCCACTCAGTTGCCATCGTGGGATGAAAAGCAGGACCGGCTTTCACGCTGGTACAAGGAAATAAAGAGTCACCAGGGACTGGCCGAGGAGTTTGATCAGGAAACTAGTGGGCTGGATGCTGAGGTGAAGAAATTGCGCTACATATTTAAAACCATTTTAGGGAAAAGCGAATCTTACCAAAACTTTTTTGAAGAGTACGATCGTGGGTGGGTTGAAAACAAGGATATTATTAAAAGCCTGGTGAACAAGACCCTAAAATCCATTACTAATGAAGGTGCGGTTTTAGCACCCCTTTCCTACCAATGGGAGGAAGACAAACAATTTTTCGCAGACATATTCGACGCTACCATTAGACAAGAGTCATGGTCAGAAAAACTGATAGCTGATAGTTCCAAAAATTGGAAAACGGATCGTATAGCACAGGTTGATATGATCCTGCTCAAAATGGCTCTAAGTGAGATGATAAATTTCCCTAGTATCCCTGTTAAAGTTACAATTAATGAATATATTGAAATGTCTAAAAAGTACAGCACACCTAAAAGTAAGAAGTTCATTAACGGCTTATTGGACGTTCTGGCCCACGACCTGACGGCAAGCGGAACCATTAAAAAAAGTGGCAGGGGGTTGATAGATAATAAATAACCAAAACCATGAGTAAAACGACAGATAATTTATTGTGTTTTTTAGCGGGCGCCTCCGCAGGTGCCATCCTGGGAATCCTGTATGCACCGGATAAGGGAACCAACACCCGGGAAAAACTGGCATTTAGGTTGGAAAAGTACAAACAAAAACTAGAGGAACTGCTGGAAGAAATTATGGAAGGACAGGCCGAGCCAATTTTGAGTAACGCCCGTTCAGAAGGGGAGAAGGTAATCCAGGATGCCAAGGAAAAAGCGGAAAAACTCTTGGAAGATGTGGACGAGTTGATTGGCCAGATCAAAGAAAAGAAATAACCCAATGCAAAAAGAGGTTACTTTAATTGCAGGGGATGGTATTGGTCCGGAAATTATCATTTCCGTAAAAGAAATTTTTACAGCACTAGGTGTTCCCATTACCTGGGAGGAGATCAATGCTGGGATTGCCAGCCTGGATAGTGGTGGTGAATTGATACCTCAGTCATTAATTGATTCCGTTAACAAAAATAAAGTTGCTTTAAAAGGTCCCATAACCACACCTGTTGGTAAAGGGTTTAAAAGTGTAAACGTCCAGCTTCGTCACATATTCGACCTATATCAAAACATCCGGCCCTGCAAGTCTACCCCGGGAGTTATTTCAAAGTTTGATAATGTTGATACCGTGCTGTTCCGGGAAAATACCGAAGGATTGTATGCAGGATTGGAGTTGTACGATGATCGCCTGGAAATGGCTGATTCCATAGCCAGAGTAACCAAGAAAGGGTCTCTTCGTATTGTGCGGGCAGCATTTGAATATGCCCGAAAATTTGGCAGAGAAAAGGTCACCATAGTGCATAAAGCGAACATCCTCAAATGGATAGGTAAAATTTTTCTTGATGCTGGGGATGAGGTTGCCAAGGATTATCCGGAAATTGAGGTCAATGATCGTATAATTGATAATATGTGTATGCAATTGGTTATTAGACCTGAAGATTATGATGTGATAGTGACTACCAACTTGTTTGGAGATATTCTTTCTGATCTATGTGCTGGTTTGGTGGGTGGTCTTGGGCTGGTTGCAGGTGCTAATATAGGTGATAAAGTGGCAATCTTCGAGGCGGTACATGGGTCAGCGCCTGACATAGCAGGCCAGGGTTTAGCCAACCCTACCGCTATAATTAGATCTTCGATTCTTATGCTGAAACACTTAAAATTGAATAGTTTTGCAGAGGCTATTGATTTGGCGTTGAATAAAACATTAGCGGATCCCCAGCTTTGTACTGCTGATTTAGGAGGAGCTTCTGATACTCAACAGTTTACAAAATCGATAATTAGTAATATAAATTAAGGAATAAAAATTAATGTTGTTATGAAAATTATTAAACTCAACCTCGTGGTGGTATTGATACTACTCACTGCCGCCAGCTGTGATAATGTATTGGAGTCCAGGGTTTCGGAATTGGAACGTCGAGTTGCTAAACTCGAAAATGGCGGGAATACAGCAACTACCACCCTCAATACCACCCCAACCACTACTACAACCATTCCAGCAGGGCCTGAGATTAAACCTGAAGGGCCCCTGCCCGAATTTAGTTTCTCTTCGGAGACTTTTGATTTTGGAACCATTTCGGAAGGGGAGATAGTGGAACATACTTTTTCCTTTATCAATACAGGTGAAGCCCCGTTGATCATTCAAAGTGCCTCGGCGTCTTGTGGTTGTACCGTGCCGTCCTATTCTAAAGAGCCGGTACCAGTTGGAGGTACAGGAGAAATTGCAGTCAGGTTTAATAGTAAAGGAAAAAAAGGAAATCAGGCACCTACAATTACCGTAACTGCGAATACTTATCCGAAGGTGCGAAAATTAAGGCTGAAGGGTACTGTGAATGCCGCTGGCTAGTTGTAGGCAGTAGAATAAATATAACATTATGTTTGAAATTATATTGTTACAGGTTCCCGGTGGAGGAGCCGGCACTATGAACTTGATCTTTATTGGGGGAATACTTTTGGTATTCTATTTCTTTATGATCCGTCCTCAACAAAAGAAACAAAAAGATCAGAAAAAGTTTATCGGTGGCATAAAGAAAGGAGACCAGATAGTAACATTAGGAGGAATACACGGGAAGGTGACCGCTATTGACGAAAATACCATCACACTTGAAGTGGATCGTGGTGCTAGAATTAAAATGGATAAATCTTCCATTTCACTTGAAGCCAGTAAGCAATACAAAAAAGATTGATCTCCCCGCTCCCCTTGAGGTAAATAATGGAATCTTTCCAACGATTATGGCGTAAATCAGGAAAAGTCAATCATCACAGATGGAAAGTAATTTCAATGTGTATTTTGGCGGCTACTACTTTCTGGTTTTTCTCCGCCCTTAATAAGTCGGATTATACCACTACCATCAATTATCCTATTGAACTGATTTATCCAAACAAGGATAGTTTATTGGTAATGGGTAAATTGCCTAAAGCCCTAAGAATAAATGTTACCGGTGGTGGTTGGAGCCTGGTTCGGAAGTCACTTGGTATCGGTACCAAACCACTTTTGGTAAGAATAAATGCCCCGACAGACACCAGATACCTGTTGGGGAATAGCTTGGTGCCCTTGATCAATGATCAAGTTACATCCTTCCGATTGAACAGCGTCATTACGGACACCCTTCATTTTCATTTCGAGAAAAATAGTCAACGCACTATAAAGCTAGTGCTGGGGGACATCAATCCAAAAGTGAACCACGTAGTGGTTGACATCCAGATTGACCCTGATACTGTAGTGGTCTCAGGTCCTCAATCATATGTCAAAAGCCTGGCGGATTCGATGGTTTTGGTAATTTCAAAGAAGAATATTGCCGGAAGCTATCAGGAAATCATTGATATGGCATTTGAGCAAGAGCAACTACGCTCAAATCCAAAGCAGGTATCTGTCCGCTTGAAAGTGGATCCACTGATCGAGCAGGAGTATCTTGCTCAAGTTACCACCAGGAATTTTCCTGTGGGCTATACTATAGATTTGAATTCCGCCGGTTATGTGGTAAAATACCAGGTGGCAGCAAGCTATATGGATTCTACTTGGACAAACTCTATTGAGGTTTTTGCAGATTTTGCTGAAATACTACCCGATTCGACAGTTAAATTAAAGGCCCAAACAAACAGCCCGTTTATTATGGAACTTAAGATGGATTCTACGTTTCTACCCGTGGTAAAAGAAAGGTAAATTAATGGAGGTAGGAATCACAGGAGGAATTGGAGCCGGAAAATCCATTGTTTGCAAAATATTTAACACCTTAGGTATTCCGGTATACGATGCCGATAGCAGAGCTAAACAATTGATGGAGGAATCCACCAACCTGCAGGAAGAAATAAAGATTGCATTTGGAAAAAACAGCTATCACCAAAACGGGAAACTTAACAGGGAGTATCTGGCTGACCTGGTGTTCTCTGACTGGGAAAAAGTACAGGTACTCAATAAGTTGGTACACCCCGAAGTAGCTAAAGACTATATTAAGTGGGTTGATAATTACGAAACCCAATTTCCATACATCCTAAAGGAGGCGGCGCTACTGATTGAGACTGGTTCATACAAGCAACTTGATCATCTGGTGACAATTCTGGCGCCAATGGAGTTGAGGATCACTAGAGTATTGGCACGGGACCCTCATCGGGAACGCAGGCAGGTTGAATTGATTATCTCACGACAATTATCGGATCAGCAAAGGATGGAGGAATCAGATATGGTATTGTACAATGATGAAAAACAACTTTTGATCCTGCAAATACTTGACTTACACAAACGTCTATTGGGCCAGTAAATTAGCCGGAAGTTGAATCTGGTCTGAGTAGAACTTCATCCTGGTATGAAAGGCTGGGAGTAATTCGACACGTTCAATCATGTCCCTTTTGTGATTGTAAAAAACTTCCACATAAAAATTATTGAGCAGGTAGAGATTAATTTTATAACCATAGTACCTGATGGCCACAATAAAGTTTCCGTTTTGAAACAGTAAACTGATCTTCTCTTTAAGAGACAGGGCGTTAAAGTATTTATGTGTAATGCGGTCCATGTATCTAAACAAGTTTACATATTTTTTCAGCCAATAAAAAGCAGATGTAAGGTATTCGAATGTTCCAGGACCAGATCTTTTTGCTGAATTTAAGGCCTGCAGTTATGAAACAGGACTCATAGAGTCAATTGAAAAGGTAAGACGGCAATTGAACAAACTGTCTCAAGGTAACGGCAGAAAAAAATAGACAATTTCCCAATTGCAACTGTAAATCAGTTAGAAGGATTTTCATCATTAATGGGAGGCATTTGGGTGGAAGATGGGGTTCGAACCCACGACCTCTGGTGCCACAAACCAGCGCTCTAACCAACTGAGCTACAACCACCATGAATTATAGGAATGCAAAATTAGGTGTTTGTTTGCATTTTGCAAAGTAATAGATCTAGAAATTTTAATTCTGTCCAGGCTGGAAAAAGTTTTCCAGTGCCTAAACGGGTTTAACGATCAAATATTAATCGTTGACCTTTTGTGGTATGGTCAAATGCTCCGTTCTTGTAGACTAATTCTCCTGATACCAGAGTGTGGGTGACCTGTGAATGAAAGGTGGTCCCCTCGAATGGTGACCATCCGCATTTTGCCACTATATTTTCTTTCTTCACCGTCCAGGATTCGTTAAGATCTACCAGTACCAGATCTGCAAAATAACCCTCTCTTAAGTATCCACGATCCTTGATATTAAAAATTTCAGCGGGATTATGACACATTTTTTGTACTACCATTTCGAGGGAGATCTTACCTTGTCGGTGGAACTCAAGCATGGCCACCAGACTGTGTTGAATGAGCGGTCCCCCTGAGGGTGAAGACTGGTATGAGTTGCTTTTTTCTTGCCAGCTATGAGGTGAATGGTCCGTAGCAATAACGTCGATACGCCCATCAAGTACTGCCTGCCAAATGGCCTGCTTATCTTCCGCTGACTTCACCGCTGGGTTCCACTTAATGGCACTTCCTTTAGATTGGTAATCTTTGTCTGTAAACCATAAATGATGGATACAGGCTTCTGCTGTGATCCGTTTACTCCTTAATGGTTCGGTTGACTCAAAAAGAAAAGTCTCCCTTCCAGTGGAGATGTGCAGGATATGCAGACGGGTGTCAAATTTTTTGGCCAGCTTTACGGCTTTCGAAGAACTAAGGTAGCAGGCTTCTGTGGATCTTATTTCCGGATGGCATTGAATCGGTATTGCCTCACCATATTTTGCCCTATAATGATCCAGATTTAACTTGATGGTTACCTCGTCTTCACAATGTGTGGCGATTAGAAGATGGGCTTCTGAGAATAGCGCTTCCAGGGTCTTCTCATCATCAACCAGCATATTTCCGGTGCTGGAACCCATAAATACTTTAATTCCACAAACTGTTATAGGGTCAGTTCTTAAGACTTCATCCAGGTTATCATTTGAGGCGCCCATAAAGAAGGAGTAATTTGCCATCGAATTGCTGGCTGCGATTTCAAATTTTTCTTCTAAGAGGGACTGGGTGAGTGTTGGCGGCTTGGTATTTGGCATTTCCATAAAGCTGGTAATACCACCGGCTATCGCGGCTTTGGTTTCGGAAGCAATAGTGCCTTTATGGGTTAGTCCGGGCTCACGGAAATGCACTTGGTCGTCAATACAACCTGGCAAAAGAAATTGCTCCCGGGCATCAATGACCACACTTCCAGGATAAGTCAGATCTCTTCCAATTTTGTAAATACGCTGCCCTCTTACCAGTACATCAGCATGGTAAATGCGTTCTTCGTTAACCAGGGAAGCATTCTTGATCAGGATGGTGGCCATTTTTACAATTATACGATAATTGGATATAATATTTTAGTTTTGAACAACCGCCGGATGATTGACGTGGACAGCACAGGATTTAGG
>QIEB01000634.1 GCA_003229495.1 Flammeovirgaceae bacterium | reverse complement strand
ACTAACTCATAGGCTTCATCCACCCGGTCGGAGGTGGCAAATATATAGTCGGCCTGTTCTGTGGCATCTGGACCGAGAAACGGCATTCCCTGTACAAAATCCGGAATATTTAGCCCAAGCATACTCAAAATGGTAGGCGCGAAATCCAAAAAACTTACTAAACGGTCTTGAACGGTTCCTGGAGGCAATCCAAACTCCTTTTGATATTTTTTGGGAGCGACAATGATCAAGGGTACTTTGGTACCTGAATCATACAAGGCCCGTTTGCCGCGCGGCATGCCGGTACCATGGTCCGAATAGAAAAAAATAATGGTGTTTTCAGAGAGTCCGTCAGCTTCCAGTTCTTCCAGTACCTGTTTGATCTGGAGGTCTACAATTTGCACATTATCATAATACCTGGCCCACAACTTCCTGATTTCAGGGGTATCAAAAGAATAAGAGGGAAGAATTACCTCATCAAGACCGGTTCTTTCTATTTTACCCAGGTACTGCTCATATCTTTTCTCATATACGCTGTCGGCTCCAAATATTTTCGACTGGTGGGTGGTTTCGAAGTTGAATACCGAGAAGAAAGGTTGACCGTCTTCCCGGTTCCTCCAGTGGGCGGTTTTGCTGGACTGGTCCCAAATATCCTCAATTTCGAAATTGTAGTCTTCTTTATAATTATTGGTACAGTAGTAGCCTGCTTCACGCAGGTATTTTGGAAAGGGAACGATTTCATCCGGTATATTGGTTTCAGACCTCAAATTTTGAGTGCCTAAAGTGGTGGCGAATACCCCGGTGATCAAACATGATCTGGCAGGAGAACAAACTGCTGCGGAAGCATAGGCATTGGTGTATTTTACACCCCGTGAAGCCAATTGGTCTATGGTTGGTGTTTTTGCCACTGGATCACCGTAGCACCCGATCATAGGTGTCAGGTCTTCAATAGTCAGCCAAAGAATATTGGGTTGGTCGGGTTCACTACGGGCTTGCTGTTGGCAGGAATTAAGTACGGTAAACGAACAAAGGAATAAATATAAACTGGTTTTCATTAGGTTATTCATAGTTGTGCAATTGACCTCTGATGATGAGTTTATTGCATTATGTAAAATAAAGATATGGAGGCAATCTACGGTCGTTAATCTAATATTCTATCAATCTATTGATCAAATGTCAAATGCTCTATTGATCAATTGTTCCCACTGTCCATCCTCCATTGATCAATTGTTCCCATATTCTATTGTTCAACTGCTCCCAAAGGGGTACTTTCGCGGACGGAGGATACAGTAGTGTCAAAAAGCTATCAACCCCATATTGAAATCATCGAGGAAGACTATTTAATCCCTCAGTTGAACCGGCGAAGGAGGATTGCTGCACTGTTGCCTTTTGACTATAACCAAAGTGAGAAAGAGTATCCGGTATTATATTTACACGACGGACAGAATTTGTTCGACGAAGACTCCCCTTTTGGTAATTGGGCCATTGACCGGTCATTGGAGCACCTGGCTAAACAAGGCTTTGGGGAGGTGGTGGTTATTGCTATTGATCATGGCGGGGAAGACCGGTTGAATGAATACCTGCCGTTCAACACCAGAAAATACGGCAAAGGTCAGGGTAAGCTGTACATCCAATTTCTAATGGAAACCCTCAAGCCATATGTAGACAATAAATATAGGGTGTTGACCGGTAGTGATCATACCGGCATCGGTGGCAGTTCTATGGGAGGGCTCATTAGTCTATTTGCCGGTCTTAGTTTCCCCCGGACCTTCAGCAGAATGATGATATTTTCACCAAGTCTATGGCTCAGCCGCAGGATTTACCAGATGGCCAAGAAGTTCGCCCCCGTTGAATCTTCCCATCTTTATTTGTACGCTGGCGGTAAAGAAAGTCAGGCCCATTTGCCCAACGTGATGCGTTTTGGGGCAGACTTGTTAACTAACACGGGTGAGGGATTGCGCTTTAAATTTTCGCATAATCCCGACGGTTTTCATAACGAGAAGAATTGGCGTGAGGAGTTCCCCATTGCCTTGAAATGGTTATTCTTTGATCAATAAATTCCCTTGAATAATAGTAGATTACCCTTACAAATGAAGGATCCAATTAAATTTGAGCTGACCACAGAAATACCTGACCATATTGATCAGGTATTGGTCCCACACTTTCAAGGTACAGAGATTGATAATTCTTGGATCCCTGGAGGAGTTATCGGGGGTTTTTCCGGTAAGCACAGGGAGATATGTGCGCTATTAGTCCAGCAACAGCAACAGCAACAGGTTGTGTTTCTATTGGGGTTGGGCAAAGAATCTCAACTTTTGGTAGCATATCGGACTTTTCGTCAATTCATTGACAATGAGAAAACCAGAATAACATCAATTTTGATGGTGGATTTGAGGCACCTGCCGGAGTCAGTAGTCTATCAATGTGTGTTGGGGCTCAGTTTGTCGGATTATTCGGTTGGAGTTTATAAGACCGAAAATGATGAATCACATCTATTGCGTCAAGTCCAGTTGTTGGTCAACCAGAAGACCAGTGATTTCGTCGCCCAAGTCGATGAGGCACGACATACCTCGATGGTGATGAAAAGCATTTGTGCTCTGGTCGATGGACCGGGTAACTTTAAAACTCCGCAGTATTTAGGACAATGGGCCCAGGAATCCGGAAAGTCCAATGGATATAGGGTTGAAATATTGGATCATGAGGCCTTGGAACAACAGAATCTACAGGCCCTACTGGCGGTTGGGCGGGGTAGCGAACACCAGCCAATATTGATTAAAGCCGTATACACTCATGTTGATAAGGATTCCTCAAAAATTGACCTGGGACTGGTGGGTAAGGGAGTAACTTTCGATACCGGAGGGTTGTCCCTGAAAAAACCAACCAACATGCACTATATGAAAAGTGATATGGGAGGTGCTGCTGCGGTACTGGGCGCCATTGAGCTAATTGCACGGTTAGAACTGCCTTTGAATGTGGCGGCAATAATTCCGGTAGCTGAAAATAGTGTGGATGCATTGAGCCTCAGGCCAGGGGATGTCATACAGTCACATGCCGGTAAGAGCATTGAGGTGATAGATACCGATGCAGAAGGACGCCTGATCCTGGCGGATGCACTTAGCTATATTCAGCAGCAATATTCGCCGGATGTTCTTATTGATCTGGCCACTTTGACAGGAAGCTGTGTAGCGACTTTGGGCCATGAAGCTGCCGGGCTATTCACCCACGATGATACTTTGGCAGATTCAATTTGCTTGTCAGGAGACCACACCCAGGAACGGGTATGGCGACTACCTTTATGGGAAAGCTACCAGGACGCCTTATACTCTGACATAGCCGATGTGAAAAATTTGAGTGGAAAACCAGTGGCAGGAGCCATTACCGCAGCCAAGTTTCTGGAGTTTTTCATTAAGGATGAGCAGAAATGGGCCCACCTGGACATAGCTGGAGTGGCGTTTGGGGATACTGGACATGCCCGTATGAAGTCTGCTACGGGGTTTGGAGTTCGACTACTGGTTGACTTTGCCCGGTCCCTGATATCAAAATAGACCCTACCATCATGCATGACACCACACTTGCTGTACTTTGTATATCATCATATTTTAAAGGGGCCGCCTTTATGGAAGCAGGACATGCGCGGGGTCATCGGATGTTCCTGCTTACAGCAACCAAACTACAGCATGAAGATTGGCCATGGGATTGCATCGAAGACACCTATTTTATGGACCTTCAAGAGAATGGTAGCTGGGTGATGAATGACCTTATAAACTCAATTGCCTACAAGATGCGTACCATCGGCTTTAACAAATTCGTAGCCCTTGATGATTTTGACGTGGACCAGGTGGCACATTTACGAGAACATTTCAGAATGCCGGGCATGGGGTCTACCACCGCCAGGTATTTCAGGGACAAACTGGCCATGCGTATGAAGGCTGCAGAGGCGCAGATTCCAGTTCCGCAATTCACCGGACTATTTAAGGATTCGGATATACACCAATTTACCGAACAGGTACCTGCTCCCTGGCTGCTGAAACCCAGAAGTGAAGCTTCAGCCACAGGCATTCAAAAAATAGCCTCTAAAGATGATTTGTGGGAAACTGTCAATGGCCTACAGGACCATCGTCATGGTTATTTGGTGGAGCGTTTTGCTCCAGGTGATGTCTATCATGTCGACTCACTGATCTATCAGGGGAAAGTGCTATTTGCCAAGGCAAGTATGTATTTGGATGCCCCATTTGAGGTAGCACATGGAGGTGGAATATTTAGATCATGTACTCTTGAAATGGGTTCAGAAGACCAACAAAAACTTATGGCCCTTAATCAGCGGGTGCTGGAAGGGTTTGGTATGCAGAGCAGTGCCTCACATACTGAATTTATAAAGTCCCGGGAGACTGGCGAATTTTATTTTTTAGAGACCTCCGCCAGAGTAGGAGGGGCTAATCTGGCGGAGATGGTGGAAGCTGCTACCGGGATAAATCTATGGCGTGAATGGGCGCATATGGAATTGGCGGTGGCCATGAACGAAACCTATCATATGCCTGAGGTAAGACATGATTATGCGGGTATTGTAGTTTCTCTTAGCCGGTTCCAGCATCCTGATACATCTTCATTTACTGATCCCGAGATTTGCTGGCGCATGAACAAAGAGTGGCATATAGGGTTGATACTGAAATCAGATAGCGCTTCCAGAGTCAGGGACCTGTTGGAGCAATATACCAATCGTATCGCTGAAGGGTTTCATGCAAGTTTGGAACCGCCGGATGCTTCTCATCTGTAGATGAGAAGCTTCAAAAGACAAATAACAAATGACAACTAAATTCTAAATCTCAAACTCCAAGTTACAAAGGGTTTTACTTGAATCTTGGAATTTGAAGTTTAGTTGTATTTTGATTTTTGGTGCTTGTTATTTACTAGCCAGTAAGGCTAGCCTCAAAGCTAGTTCGGTTCAAAAAATCCTACACTGGCACCCACCCATTGCTTGTTTTTATTGTATTTAACCCCAATCATGGCTCCTTTGGAGAGTCGCACCAGATTGTTGACAATCCTTGCTGTAGGTTTTCCATGTTCCCAGATCATAAGCATTCTGATCTCCACCTTTACTCCACCGTCAGGAGCAATAGGGAAAGAGTGATACTTAACTCTTTTTTGCAGTATATAGTTTTCTTTATCATTTAGATTATCCAACAGATCAGAGGTTACGTTTAGTTGAACACCGGAGCCGGCAAAGGAGTAAAGCGGTTTCAAGACATAGTCGCTTAGATTTTCCGGGTACCTTTCTATCTGGTCCAGGTATAAGCAGCTAGGTACAAACCTGTTTTGAAGCATGGGCATTATGTACTTACTGATTCGAAAGAACCAGTTGGGATGGCCTACCCATTCCACTTCGACTTCATCCTTAAAATAAAACTCCCTTTTTAGATCCGGCCGTTTGTTTAACTCATCAAAAATGACCCGGTTGTAGATCTTATAGACAGGTACCTTCCTGCCCTTATCGTCCAGATAGTAAAGTTTCGTATGGTCTTTTTTCAGTTTGGTTATGCATAGCACTTTTATCCCCAATAGCTGATGTGCCCTTAAGAAATCGATATTTGTTACCTGCTTTTCAGGTTCCACCTCCAATAACACCACATTTTCCGGGTCATTGTCACCTACGATCACCTTGCGTAACAGTTCGATATAGGACTGCTGGTCAAGGTCATCCACAAAAACAGAATAGTCATCCGGTATGTAGAAATGCTCCCGGTACGATTTAGAAAGCAGCTCCTGAAAAAAATATAATGATGGAAATCCCTGAAGTTCAATCAGCTGTGGAATTGGCTGGCCATTTTCATCCAGACAAATTCCAAAGTCCATTTGCAAGAAACGGGTATGGTAGTCTTCACCCGGGACCCTGAGGGTAGGGTGCTTTATGGCATCATCAGTACGCTGTTTGAAATTGGGATCACATACAATCTTGTTTATTTCACCGCAAGCCTCAACCAGTAGACTCTTCAATGACTTAGGGACAAATACCGGAGTTTCTGCTATCCTGAAGGGAGGTACATGGTCTACGGACCTGGCAATGGCATCCTTAAAGGCCTGGTATCGTTCCGGAGTAAATTGCCGGTTATATTCGCGGCGTACCTCAGGCTGCATGCTCCTTGTAACCTACAGAGGTCAATGAATGGATGGCTCGATTAAGGAATCCCGGAATAACTGTCGCATAGGTACAAGCAATTGCTTCCGGGTCATCCAGAGATTTCATCATTTTTTGGTACTTTTTCTCACTAAAGTTCTTGATCACCTTATCGCGGTTTAATTTATTTTTAAAGTGGATCTTCATGCCTTCAGGGTCCGCCTCAGGGTGAAACTGAGTACCTACCATTTCAGATGAAAAACGAATGGCCATGATGGCCCGTTCATACTCTACGTGTGTTCTTATTTTTTCAAGAGAAAGGATCTTAGCCCCGTATTTTTTAAAGATGGCTCTTTTGGGCTGTACTAATTGCCAGTCCCGGCTGTCCACAGCGTAATACGGATCTTGCAGGTCATTCAACAATGGGTCCTTTTTACCTATTTCCGTTTTATGAATGGGATAGATTCCAAAGGAAGTTGATTTTCTACGGGTTATATCACATAGCCCGAAATGATGGCAAGCCATCTGAAAACTGTGGCAAACGAAGAATACATACTTTTTGTCTTCCTTGGTTTGATTGTGGCGCCAGATTTGGTCGATCAACTGGTACCACTGATTTTCCTGACCTTCGATATTTTCTCTGGGGTCTCCAGGACCGCCGCTTGATAGGTAAATGTTATAGTCCAGTCCAGGAACCTGATGCTTCTTCCGCACTTCGAATTCGTCGACATGTAGCCCCGGATGATCCCGATGACTATCCGGACCGGGACCCGTGCTTATCCCGTGGTCCTCTGGCTCTATGAATTCCTTCACAATATTCCTTAGCCCCCTCATTCCCTGGTTAGCAATCCCGTCATTCATATCCATCAATGCCAACTTCAACTGCGCCATATTAAATTCCTTCAGTGGTTTGTTGCACTATGTACTCGACAACTTTACCCAGACTTTGTGTTTCCTGATATACTTTTAACTGCCGGTCAGCGCCGGTACCCATTTCAAGGATCTGATTGATGTATTCGAGTTCATGTCTGGACCCTAGATCATCCACTACATCATCAACAAAATCCAGCATCTCCAAAATCAGGCTGCGGGTGTCCACTTCCATTTCCTTGCCAAAGTCGATCAATTTTCCGTCCAATCCATAGCGGCTGGCCCGCCACTTATTTTCGTTGATCAATGACTTCTTATAGGTGATGAAGTTTAAATTATCTTCCCGCAATTTATACAATTTGACAGTAATGGCCTGGATTAAAGCGGCGATAGCAATGGTTTCATCGATGGTCATGGGAATATCACAAATGCGGATCTCGATGGTAGGGAAGAAGGGATGGACCCTTATGTCCCACCATATTTTCTTGGCATTATCAATGCAATTGGTTTTCACCAGTAGATTTAGAAAATTTTCATACTCGGCCAGGCTGCCAAACAGATCGGGTATACCAGTTCGGGGAAATTTATCAAATACCTTGGACCTGTAAGATTTAAATCCGGTATTGCGACCTTCCCAGAAAGGAGAATTAGTAGAAAGTGCAAAAATATGGGGAAGGAAATATCTTAGGGAATTGACCAGGTGCAAGCTTCTGTTACGGTCTTCTATACCCACGTGTACGTGCAGCCCGAAAATTAAATTTGATCGCGCGGTATCTTGTAACTCTGCAATAATATTGTGGTATCGTGGTTCCGGTGTGATTAATTGTGCCTGCCAGGCAGAAAATGGGTGGGTGCCAGCCGCAGCAATTCGATAACCAAGATTTCGGGCAATTTCACAGCAATTCTTCCTTAAAAAGGTTAATTGTTTGCGGGCATCGTCAATGTTCTGGCAAATATTGGTACCTACCTCTACCATGGCTTGATGCATTTCTGCCTTTACCTGGTTTTTCATAACCCTATCCGCTTCTTCTACGATTTTTTGCTCGTGAGAAATTAGTTCTAAAGTCTTGGGATCGATGACCTGATACTCTTCTTCAATTCCTAAAGTGAATTTACCCGCCATAGTCTAAAGCTGCACTTTTACAAAATTGCCCCAGGAAAGATTCATGGAACCTTCCTTAACACTTTGGGCCCTTTCCACCGCCATCTTTGCGGCATGTTCCACCACCCAATCAAAATTGTCCTGGCCGACTGAATTGAGATCAGCATCAGGGGCTGGATTGCAAAAATCGATGGCATAGGGTATCCCATCACGAACAGCAAATTCCACGGTGTTGAAATCATATCCCAGCCAGTGATTTAGCTTGATGGTATAGTCATGGATGGTGTCCAGAAGTTTTTGCTCTATGGGCGGTCCGTCTTTTACATATCTGAGGTGATGAGGGTTCCTGGGTTCATACTGCATGATATGCACATACTTTTGACCTAAGCAATAGCAGCGAAAATACTCTTTAAACTGGATCTCCTCCTGCAGCATCATCACCAGTTGCCCGGTTTCCTGGTGTTTATTAAAAAGATCTTCGCTGTTCTCAAGTCTGTAAACACTTTTCCATCCTCCACCGGAAAAAGGTTTCATATAAGCAGGGAAACCTATATAGTCATATATATAGTTCCAGTCTGCAGGGAATTTAAGATTGCGAAAAGATTTCTCATCGGTATCATCGGGACGTTTATTCGATGGTAGTAGTACGGTCTTGGGAACAGGTACTCCAATTTTTTCCGCCAGGGCATTGTTAAAGAACTTTTCATCGGCGCTGAACCAGAAAGGATTGTTGATCACTGCAGTTCCACCTATGGCGGCATTTTTCAGGAATGCCCGGTAAAAAGGCACATCCTGGGAGATTCGATCGATAATTACTGCATATTCAGTGGATTTGGCCTGTTGTACCACATCTATGGAAGCAGCTTCAGCGGTTATCCCATCCACCTTCATGTCATTGATCCTTTCAACCAATGCCCATGGGAAAGTGTTTTCCTGACCAAATAAAATACCTATTTTTTTCATATTAGATTGTTTTTCTTAATTCAAAGAAATTATTAAACCATGGTTTGAACTCCGAACTCCGAATAACGATGTTTGATGTTATCACAATTGTGATAAATAATCTATAAACATCCTGCGCCATATGGGCCAGTCATGTTCAGCCCATCGTCGTTCATCCAACCAATGGGTGATGCCTTTTTCATTCAAAATATGGGACATCTGTAAATTAGCATCCCGACAAATATCCCACTCCCCATAGCCCAGCGCAATATTCATTTTCCAGAGATCCGGATGATTGTTACCCGGTAAATAATCAATGGGATTTACAAAATACAGATCGTCATTGTAAAAGTCATCCATAAAATCGCGAATATCGAATTGAGCGCTCATACAGAATAGATGACTTACCAACTCAGGATGACTAAAAGCAAAATTCGCAGCGTGATAACCACCGAAACTAGCTCCTGCCACTGCGACTTTGGGAATGTTATATGAACTGCGAATGGCATTTACAACTTCGTCCTTAATAAAATTAATATACCATTTATGATTTTTTACCCGCTCACCGGGAGGTATGGATTTATTATAAAGGCTGTAAGCATCAACACTGTCCGGGCAATAGATCTTGACCTTACCGGCATCAATTAAATGTGCTACAGAATCTATTAATTTAAAATCCTTGCTTTCGTAGTAGCGGCCTTTGGTAGTGGGGAAAACAATCACCGGATAGCCATAATGACCATACACCAGCATTTCAATATCCATGCTAAGTGTGGGGGAATGCCACTTTTTGTATTCTTCTTTCAACCGGGAATGTTGTTTCGCTACTGATTTTAATGTACGAAAAAAATTCTTGAGTCTTTATGAATTAGAAATAAACCCCTATGGCTAAGCTGGATTCGGTCCGTAGCCCAACACCGTAAGACAATTCGTAAATTGCTATTAAGTCCGAATTTCTACCTATTTTTATTTTATGGGAATTGATCACCTGACCCAACACTTGGATGAACTTTTTTCCACGGCTGCGAGCCACTATATTAAGATCCGCAAAGGTCATGAAGAGGAGGCCATCCATCAACTGCGGGTTAGTTTAAAAAAGGTCAACGCTGTTTTTCGGCTGGCGGCTTTTGTTGCCCCTCAATCTTTTAATGCCAGGCTGGCATTTGGGCCATTGAAGGAAATTTTTAACCTCTCGGGGGCGGTTAGGGACTTGCAGATAGCACATCAGGTCCTTTGTCAGTATCAAATCATCAACAAGGATATTCTTCAAAAATCTCTTAATGATGAGCTAGTATTGGCAATTGGTCAATTAGTGGAATGGAAAAAAAGAAATCCAAGCGGAAAGCTTTTTGTACCATCAGGGACTTCTTCTCAGCAACTGAAATCGATAAGTCAATCACGGTGGCTTAAGGGCATGGTTGGATATATCGATCACTTGTTTCAGAGAATCGAAATTTTAATGAACTCTAAAAGAAAAGATAAATGGCATCAGGTCAGAATTTCACTCAAACGTATCCGTTTTGTCATAGATTGGGCCTTAATTATGAAAAAAGATTTTATATCCCCTGAGCAATACAAAAGAATCGGATTGCTGGGGAATATATTGGGAGACTGGCACGATAGGGTTATAGTATTAGAGAAAATTCGTTTACTAGCCACTGAATCAACTCATGCCATGAAAATGAAGAATGATAAAGAATTCTTAAAAAAATTAAATAATGACCGGCGGTCATTATTGGCAGCCTCTCGTTTTTATTTGAGAGATTTATTGGCCAATTGGCCATGAATTAGTGAGCTCTTTGTCCCAAGCCCCAAACTCCGGGCCCAATGAATTTTCTACTTAATGTGAACAGACTGTGATCCGTAATGCACTCTAACTAAACACCAGCAGCTTATTCCCAAAATCCACCCTGCATCCATATCTCTTCAGGAAATCAGTTCCAATAATGCCTGCAATTCGAATCTTAGAAATACTGTAGATATGATTAACCACAGGAGTCAGGTTCTGGGTAAAGTAAGCTTGCTTTATACCGGGTTGACCAATGTTTAACATTACGTCAATAGCGATATTTCTTTGGGAGGTTGAATTGGAATTTACTCCGGCTGATTTCCTTTTACTGGTTGGTGATTGAAATATCTGGTAATTGAAGTATTTAGCTGATTTGCTGTGTAAAACCGTATAACTGGCACCGGTGTCCAGCAGAAAGAAGGCTTTTTTTCCGTTTATTGTACCCTCAATTAGAATATGATTATCAGCAGCTAGTAAAGGTGCCTGGGACTGAATGCTGTCGTTAGATTTTAGGACAACAGGGACACAAATTAATAATAACAAAAGACAATAAAGTTTTGGATCTCTTTTCATGATTTTAAAGGTTATTTGAAACCTTAATCTAGAAAAGAGCAGCTCGTCTATCTTTCACGAATTAAGCTAAGAATATCAATTATATTCAAATAAAATCGAGGCACTTGAAAGCAATGTTAATTTTAAGTCAAAATCTTATAAATATGTGTCATTTGACCAATTACCGGCTAGAGTACGCTTTTGGCGAATTCAGTGGGCGACACTCCAAACTGCTTTTTAAAACGCAGGGTAAAATGGGAAGGGCTGTTAAATCCACATTCATAGCACACCTGGGTTATGTTGCCAAAGTCTTTTTCAATTAGTTGCCGGGCGTAGTTCAATCGGTAGGTACGGATGAACTCGCTGGTGGCCTGACCCCGGTTAGGGCAACCAGTTTTCGGTGCAACTGTGAACGGCTCATGCCTATTTCCCTGGCGAAATTTTCAGAATCAAAATCTGTGTCTGATCAATGCATCTCCACAATGTCCAATGCCCGTTGTAGAAATCTCTCATCAACGGAGGTAATGGTTATGTCTTTGGGTACAAGTGAAAGATTACTGCTGTAGCGCTCTCTTAGTTGTTGTCGAAGTTCAATCAGGTTCTGTACCCGGGCATTCAGTTCTACCGGACTAAAGGGCTTGGTGATATAATCATCTGCCCCTGTTTCCAATCCTTCCAGTTTGGCCTGTTCACCGGCCTTGGCGGTCAACAGTATCACCGGTATATGACTGGTACGTTCATCGGTTTTTAATTGCCGGCACAGTTGGTGCCCGTCCATTTCCGGCATCATCACGTCGCTGATTACCAGGTCAGGTATATGTTCCAAGGCATATTCCCAGCCAGCCAATCCATTTGAAGCCTTTGCCAGTTGAAATTTGCCGGATAGAATCTCCCGAGATATAAGCGCATATCTTCGTTATCATCAATGATCAGTATTAAAGGCAGATCTCCGTTTTGGTTTTCCTGGGCCATTGGAACGGTTATACTTTCCGGAAGGGCTTCAATAGCAATAGTATCAATGGGCTGATAACCTTTTCTTAAGATCACTTCTTCTTCCTTCAAATGAGATTTACCCAATGGCAGGTGAATGATAAAGGAGGTGCCTTCTCTTTTTTTACTGGTTACGGAAATGGTCCCGTAGTGTAAGTCCACCAGTTCCTTGGCTATGGCCAGCCCAATGCCGGTACCTTCATGTTTACGGGTGGAGGTGGGATCTGCTTGATAAAAGCGATCGAAAACGTGGGGTAGTTTATTCCTGGGAATTCCTTTACCGCTGTATTCAACCCGGATTTCAACTATTCCCTCTCCCTGGTCCACCGCAGGGTCCTGTACTTTACCACTTACTTTTAAGTAAATAGCGCCATGGTCCGTAGTGAATTTAAAAGCATTGCCCAACAAATTAATCATGACTTTTTCCAGCTTATCACGATCAAAGTAGGCAGGTAATGAGCTTACTTCACTTTGGAACACATAGCGCATGTCACGGCTGAGGGCAGTGGATTCAAATGCTGAGAACATGGTTCGAAGAAACTCCACTAGATCACTTATGGATGCTTTCAGTGGCACCGCACCGGCTTCCAGTTTGCTGAAATCCAATAATTGATTGACCAGCTGCAACAAACGCTTGCTGTTGCGGATCATCACCCCAATCACAGCGTCTACATCTCCTTTGAATGTACCCTCTTTCATTTGTCTCAGGGGTCCCAAAATAAGCGTTAAAGGGGTCCTGAATTCATGAGAGACATTAGCAAAAAACTGGGTTTTCATAGAGTCCATTTCTTTGACCTTTTCCAACTCTAATTGCTCCAGTTTGAGATTACCTTTCAAATGCTCCCTGGCCATAAAAAAACGGAAAATAATCCACAGAGCACTGATATGAAACCCTTACTATCCTGCATCATGGTGTGGAATAGGGCATTATTGGGCAGTTGCAGTCGGTCAAATTGTAATGAATGCTGCTGTCCATATATTCCGCAGGGAACTAAAAGAATAGATAGTTGAATGAGTGATCTCACAATATATCGTTTTGTATGAATCAAACTGGTTGAGTGATGATGAGCTACGAAACTGGAGATTATTAGTAGTATAATATACGGATAATTTATCCTTAATAGAAAAATCCGGGAGAAGCTACCTACCCCCAGATTTTCCTGTAAATAAAACTGTTAATGTTGAGAATCAAATATTCAAACAATTCAAGACTTATCCTTTTACAAATGTGTCAGATATTGTTAAATACGTTGCATCTGATGGTTCTTTTCTTTAAGAAGCAGGGCCCAGGTACAATTTCTTATTCCGGTAGTCGATTTCAAATCCATAAGCCCTCATAAGGTCCATTCCAATAATGCCGGAAATCAAAATTTGAGTACTGTTAAGAAGAGCACCGACCAGAGGGGACAGGTCGGTGGCATAAAACGTAGTTTCCAGTAATTGGTCAGCAGCTTGAAGATGCAAACCTAAAACCTCATAAACGGCTTTACGTTCGCCCGAAATACCTTTAATGTCCTTGGTTGCCCTATTTTTCAAGGAAAAAGCATATTTGGTCAGTTCTTTATTGTTCAGCAGTGATATATCCGATCCGGAGTCCAGAATAAAGTAGGCAGTTTTGCCGTTAAGCTTTACTTCAATGATCGGTACTTTTTTCAGACAAACTATATCTATTGAATATCGATCTGTGGCGGGACCAAGTGCCATAGCTTCTACCAGGCTGCCTACTAATAGTAACAACAAAAAGAGCTTTTTAATGGAACGTTTCATGGTGTATATGTTTAAAGTGTTCACTAGTAAACATAGAATAAACCTCTACACCGTTCTTTCAGCATTGGGTCTTTGTATGTCAATTTGCTTCAGGCCCTGACAGCCAGAGGTATTGGAAATGTTAAAAATGTGTCAAAATCTGTTAAACCAGTAGCTGGTTTCTGGTTACTTGTTACTGACGCTCCAAGCTTTAGTGACAGGCATTGCCCTCGCATGCCCTTTTCGCTCCGGAAAATTATCCTCTTTCACGCCTTCGGCGTGATCAACACTAACCCAATGATAATTTTAAAAGCTCAAATGGGCATGCAGGCACTATGCACCCAGCGCGAAGCAATCTCTAGATTAATAACTATTTTGATCATATAGCCTGGTAAATTTCATTATGTTACAAGTCAGGATTTGGGACTACCAATTAATAGACTTACATCATATACCCCAATCCGGATGAGATTACTTCCAAATTATGAACAGGCTATCATAGAAATTGAAAAACTCAGGGATTATTGTCTGAGTTCTAGTCATCCAACAGGGAAGGACAAGGCGAGAGTGTTTAATAGTGCACTAGGAATGAACATTAGTGATGCTGAGGTTCTTAAAAGTCAAATATTATTTCAAATAACCCAGAATAAAGTTGTCGATGGAATCAGAGATAAATATGGCAAACGATACACTGTTCCAGTAAGAATTCGTAATTTAGCTTACGAGGCTGAGGTAATTACTGTTTGGATGGTTAAAGATCAAGAGGATTTTCCCAGATTAATAACTTGCTATATTAGCGACTAATGAAATGACACACTTTAAAACTTTAGACACTTTAGACACTTTAGACACTGTAGCATTGTTGATTGATCTTGCCGATTATGGGTTGGTGAAAGGGCAAGTGGGAACCATTGTTGAAATGTTAGACGAGAACGTATTTGAAGTGGAATTCTCGGATAAAAATGGAAGGACTTTGTCAACAGTTGCCATCGACGAAAAGGATCTAATGCTTTTGTATTTCGAAACTGTCAAATCCAGATAGTGGGAGTGATCTCATGTATTATTCAGCTTTCACTTCCAGGCTCCACGCGCCAAGCGTCTCGCACCAGCTTTTTCTAAATCAATTATGAACTTTGTGCAAGCTTACAATTCTACTTTAACTAAGCACCAGCACCTTATTCCCAAAATCCACCCTGCATCCATATCTTTTCAGAAGATCAGTACCGATAATACCTGCAATTCTAATGTTTGTTGAGCTTTGTATAAGTCTGATCATTTTGGTAAGGTCTTGGGCCAGGTAACCCATAGAAAGCTTCCGATGGTTAAATTCAAGATCAGCGCCAATGGCTATTTTTGCGGTAGATGCTGAGCCACCAAAACCAGTAGTTTTCAGTCCTTTTCTCTCTAGGACATCGAAACCATAGCTTTTGGCAGATTTACTGTGCAGGATAGTAAAACTTGCCCCGGTGTCAATCAGGAAGTAGGCTGGTTTTCCGTTTAATTGACATTTTAGCATCAGGCAATTGCCAGAGGCAAATAGGTCTACATGATGAGCTGTTTCAACAGATGTGGAGTCAGTCAACAGGTTACTGGCGTGGACCTGAGTTGATAAGAACATTCCAATGAACAAAGCCGGGATAATTAGGTTAAGAGGTTTCATGATAGCAGGTTTTAATTATCTGAAAGGCAGTAATTAAAGGTACTACTAGCCCTAACCTTTATCTACCAGGGGTTTGGCAAAGGATGCAAGAAGTGTTGTGAAGATTTAGAGGGTATTTTCAACAATACAAGAGATGTGTCCAATGATGCAAGGCGCGTGGCGCATGGGTGTTCTCTTATTGTGTCAGGGTTCAGGCCTCGGGTTTCACTTTTAAGTCACAAGTCAACTAGTCACTAAAAATTCAAAACTACTAAAACCCTACATTAATCCCAATTCATTTTAATAGTTTTGATAAAACAAGGAACTCATGTTTTGGTTCTTTGACTACCAGAAATGTTCCATATGATGCCAGAGATATTTCAATAACTTCAGAGTACGTCCTTGGCGTACTCTGAAGGTAATTTCCCAAACTGCTTTTTAAAACACACGGTAAAATAGGAGGGGCTGGTAAACCCACACTCATAGGTTACCTGGGCCATATTGCCAAAGTCTTTTTCAATCAACTGCCGGGCATAGTTTAATCGGTAGCAACGGATAAATTCGCTGGTGGTCTGACCGGTCAGGGCCCCTAGTTTTCGGTGCAGTTGAGAGCGGCTCATGCCTATTTCCTTAGCATAATCCTCTGCATTAAAATCTGTTTCTGATCGATGGATTTCCACTATGTCTAATGCCCTTTGCAGAAATCGTTCATCAACTGAGGTGATGGCAATGTCCTTAGGTAATAGTGAAATATCGCTACTGTATCTCTCTCTTAGTTTTTGTCTCAATTCGATCAGGTTCTGTACCCGGGCTTTTAACTCTACCGCGCTAAAGGGCTTGGTTACATAGTCATCTGCACCGGTCTCAAGTCCTTCCAATTTGGCCTCATCTCCAGCCCTGGCAGTTAGTAAGACCACCGGTATATGACTGGTATGTTCATTGGTTTTTAGTTTTTGACACAATTCATAGCCGTCCATTTCCGGCATCATTACGTCACTAAGTATCAGGTCAGGCATATGTTCCAGTGCATATTCCAAACCTTCCTGCCCATTAGAAGCCTCTGCCAACCGATAATCCTCTGAAAGCACTTCCATCAAATATAAACGCATATCCTTATTGTCATCAATGATCAATACCAGTGGAAGCGCTCCGTTTTCATTTTCCCCTTTCAAGGGTAGGGTCGAACCATCAGGCAAGGCTTCTACGGCAGTGGTGTCAATGGGTTGATAGCCTGTTCTAATTACCACCTCAGTGTCATTAAGATGCGACCTTCCCAAAGGCAGATGAATGATAAAAGCCGTACCTTCTCCTTTTTTGCTGGTAGCCCTGATAGAACCATAGTGTAGTTCGACCAGCTCCTTAGCTAGTGCCAAACCAATACCGGTGCCCTCTTGTTGCCGGGTAGATGAAGGATCAGCCTGGTAAAAGCGTTCAAAAATGTGTGGCAGCTTATCAGCATCAATACCGCTGCCGTTATCTTCAATACGAATCTCTATCAATCCTTCTCCTTTATCCACCTCAGGGTTCTTAATGTCTTTACTTATGGTCAATTCGATGGACCCTTCATTTCTGGTGAACTTAAAGGCATTGCTCAGTAAATTGATGATCACTTTTTCGAGTTTATCCCGTTCAAAGTATGTTGGCAAAGAACTGACATTACTTTGAAATATATAGCGAATTTCTCGGCTTTGAGCGGTGGATTCAAAAGTGGAGAACATGGTGCGTACAAACTCCACTAAATCTCCCTCAGAAACCTGCAGAGTAACCGCTCCGGAATCAAGTTTACTGAAGTCCAGCAATTGGTTAATCAACTGCAACAATCTTTTGCTATTACGAATCATCACACCAATGACGGTATGTACATCCCCTTTAAAAGTACCTTCATACATTTGCTTCAGGGGACCCAAAATAAGCGTTAAGGGTGTGCGGAACTCATGCGAGACATTGGTAAAGAACTGAGTCTTCATCTGGTCCATCTCCTGGGCTTTTTCCAATTCCAAATGCTCCAGTTTGAGGTCTCCTTGGAGACGTTCACGAACAATAAAAAACCGGAACCCCCCTGTCAATACACTTAAAAAGACCAGCGCATATACGGAGTAGGCCCACCAGGAGCGCCAGATGGGTGGTAGAATAGTTATTTGAAGGGAAGCGCCTTCTTCATTCCACACCCCGTCATTGTTGGAGCCTTTGACCCGAAATGTATAATCGCCTTCCCACAGATTGGTAAAAGTAGCGGTGCGGGTGGTACTGGCTGGGCTCCACTCTTCATCAAAACCTTCCAGTTGGTAGGAATATAGATTTTTTGGGGTATTGGTAAAGTTAAGTGCTGCGTATTTAAAGCTGAAGTTTTGACCATAAGGAAGGGTGATTTTCTCAGTGTGATTGATCACCTTGGTTAAAATTGGTTTTCCATCAAGGTTGTCTTTAAGAGTAACAGAAAGATTGGAAATTTGAAAATCCGTAAATACCACTGGGGGAATGAAGGAATTTTCTTTTAAACTATCAGGATGAAGAACAACAAACCCGTTAGTGCCACCTATGGCTACTAATCCATTGGAAACTGATACACCGGATATTTCTTTGATCAATACACCGTCTCCTTCATCATAAATCTTGTAGGAACCAGTTGTAGGATTAAATCTGAGTATTTTGTTGTCTATAGCCCCCCAGAGATTTCCTTGCTTGTCTTCATGAAAAATACCTGCCCACCTGCCAACTAAATTTTCGACTATATCAATCCTTTTAAATGTTACGTTGTCTATCAAATTCTCTCGATTTGCTTTAAAAAGTCCTGAAAGGGTTCCAACCCAAAGATTACCGGAACGGTCGGTAAACAAAGAGATTATGCCTTTCTGGGGAAGAAATACATCAAAATCATTGGTAACCGGAACATACTTATTGAGTCCCTTGGCGGTGCCTATCCAGAGATTGTCATAGCTGTCTTCATTAATGGCCGAAACTCTGAAATCGCTTATAGTTCTTTTCCCGTCCAAGCTATATCGGAAATAGTCGTAGGTTACAAACTCTCGGTCAAAACCAGATGCGCTGTTAAGCTTCAATCTATTAAGGACAATACCCGTAAAACTACCTAGATGACCTATCCACAAATAACCGTTTGAATCTTCATAAATTTTACCAATACCGTCCACTGCCAGTCCATGCTTTTCAAACTCATTTTTATAATTCTTCCATTTACCTGTAGCCGGTTCCAACTTATAAATACCTGAATTCCAGCCCCCTACCCAAAGAATACCGAATTTATCCTGGAAGATAGCATTAATCGCGTTTAGAATGCCTTCTCGCTCCGGATCGAACAAATACTGACTAGAAGTTTTATTTATTGGATTATATTTGATTAGTGCACTTGTCTGTGTGCCAATCCATACATTTGTTGAATCATCAATATGAATAGATGGAATTACTAAATCATTTGTTCGATTCCTGATTGGAAGATAATCCACATAATGCCTAATAACTTTATTCGGATTATACAAGGTTACAGTACTCCCGGATCCAGAACTGGCCATATAATTAGTCCACAAAATGCCAGAACGATCGATAAACAGGTTTAAATTAAGTCCTCCATCCTTAAGGGAGTAAGGGTCATCAAGTTTTGGAAAAAATTGATGAATCTGATCGGTTCTGGTGTCGATTATTGCTATTCCACTATTTCCAGGTACGTCTGCTTTTGTGAATAATTGGCCATGTTTGTCTCCAGTTATTCCATAAGTATAAACATCTTCTGTGGTATTGGTGAAATGGACAGGAATGAAGCGCTTGGATATACTGTCATATTTATGAAGTTTCGGGGCAGTTGCCCAGATCTGACCGCTATAGTCTCTGTAGAATCTCCAATAACCGTCTTGAGGAAAATTTTCGAATTTTTCTGGCCAATCTTCAAAACTGTAGGTCCGGGCATTGAATTTTAGCAGTCCCGTACTAACACTCAACCAGAACTCATCTTGTTGATATTCAAATATTTCCACCACTGCATTACCATAACCACTGGTATCACTATTATGTACAAATTGCATGAAGCTTTCGGTGTCCGGGTAATATAGGTTAAGCCCGGTGCGGGTACCAATCCATAGACGGTTTTGACTATCTTCAAAAATGCCGGTTACACTGTTCGTATTTATGGAACCGGAGTCTTCCGGGTGGTATTCATAGTGAGTAAATTGTTCGGTAGCTGGGTCGAATCTGTACAAGCCACGGTCATTCATTCCACTAAACCATAAATTGCCTTTATGATCTTCAATTAACCTATCAATTCTTCCTCCATTATATCCCGTGGAATCATATGGATTGGTGGCATATTCTTTAAATTCATATCCGTCATATCGGAGCAGCCCCACATCTGTTCCAAACCACATGAATCCTTCACGGTCCTGAATCATGACCCGCGCGTTGTTATTTTTTAATTCTAAATGATCAAACTGCAGTTGTGGCTGGGCGTACAACCCAAGGGAAACAAAAAGAATAGATAGCTGGATGAGCAATCTCACGACATAATGTTTTGGTTGCCTCAAACTTGGTTTTTGAGGTATGAGTAGCTTTTGATCGATTCGAATCCTGTCTAGACGATATAATATAATCATATTAAAACACGAATTCAATTATCTCTTACATATATTACCCAGATTGTCAGACAGATACCATTAATTGCAATACCGTTTTAAGCATTTTTTAAACCGCCTATAATTAGTTTTTACAGAACTCCTTTTTGTAAGTAAAGTTTAATGATATAAGTAACCCTCAATTGATGTTCTTGAGCGACCAGAATAAATTCGTAGTTACCCTACTCACTGGCCCAACCCCAAATCTTCGGCTAGCTGCATCTTTTGAATTTAGTTTGGTGCGAAGATTGGCGGACCCACATGAGATCTTGAAATTATCTTTGGGTTAGCTTAGGGTCAGGTCCCGCCAGTAGGCGGGAGGAAGGGGATAATTTCCCCATCGATGAAGGGTTAAAAAAAATTCCAGGGAACTCTACCTCCCTGGAATCTAATATACTACAATAAAAACCAGCTAGTTTCTAAACCTTACCTATGCAAATTGCATCAATGGCCCCCATTTCTCTACCGGAAATGTGTCAAATGGTGCCAGAATCGTATCATTTGCTCCAGGAGGGTTAATAGTCAGTGTCCAGGAATAGTTTTTCATTCACATAATCGATCTCAAATCCGTATTTGCGCATCAGATCAATGCCAATAATGCCTGATACAGCTATTCCAGTGCTAATGGTCAGCGCTTCCACCACGATGGAAAGATCAGTAGCATAAAACTGCGTCTGCAAATTATGCCCGGCCAAATGCAGTACTGCTTCAGGGACTTCATGCAATGACTGATTTCCGCCGGTAATACCTATTATTGATTTTGTGGCCCGTTTTTTTGGTGAAAATGAATAATCGAAGGCATCCAGTTTATGTAAAAGGGACACGTCCGATCCGGAATCCAGTACGAAGTATGCGGTTTTACCATTTAGGGTAGCTTTTACGATCGGTACCTTCTTAAGGCAAATGATATCGATG
>QIEB01000541.1 GCA_003229495.1 Flammeovirgaceae bacterium | reverse complement strand
AGGTGTTGAGGGATAAAAAAAAGAAAAACCTTCTAATTAAAGAAGGTTTTTCGGTAAAAGTGTTAAACAGGTGTATGAATTGTGTGTTATGCATTCATATATACCGCAGGCTACTGATAGGTAACCACCAATAGTTAAAATACTTTATTCAACGATGAAAATAATTTGTAAACTTCTGATTTTCAGTCGGTATTACAGATGATTCTTTTAGTTTTCTTTCAGAAAGGCTCAAATTTGAATCGGGAATCACCTTTTTTATAGGCTGTTTCGGGGGTTTATTAAGGGCATAGTTTATGGACAATACTAAAACTAACACCCCGTACTTGATTAGGAATGATATATTTTTGTTTCGAGAACCGAAATTTACTCCGACAAGCTGGTGGCTTTGCAAAAATTTAGGAAGTTTAACTTAAAAATACAATTTCCTTGTCGGGAGTTCAAAATAGTAATAAAATGGGATATACCATAGATTAATTTAACATATGGTTAAAGTTTTATTTGTGTGCCTAGGGAATATCTGCCGATCTCCGGTAGCTGAAGCAATTTTTAATAAAAGAATAAAGGAAGCTCAATTAGTACACCGGTTCCTGGCTGATTCAGCTGGCACTTCAGCGTATCATTTAGGTGATCCGCCTGATCAACGGTCAGTTAGTAATGCTCTGGGAAATGGAGTTAAGGTCAGCCATAGTGCTCGTCAGGTGGTAAGAGAAGATTTTTCTGAATTCGACTATATCCTGGCCATGGACCGGGACAATTTGCAGCATATTCAGTTAATGGCCCAAATCCAGGAAGTATCCCATAATGGCATATTCCTCATTCGCTCCTTCCAATCCAATGCCCAGGGTCTCGAAGTCCCGGACCCATATTATGGCGGCAAGCATGGATTTCAGAAAGTATTTGATGTCCTTGATGATTGTAATCAAAGATTTATAGAATATTTGCTAGAGACTCATTAGCTCTATTCAATGTACATCGATCAACTTACCAAGATACTTCACCAATCGATTGGTAGTTCAACCAAGATATCATCTTGTCATCCGGTAGGAGGTGGATGTATAAATCAGTGCTTCCATTTGGTAGCCGATAGAGGGGCGTACTTTGTGAAATGCAATGAGCCCCAATATTTGGACATGTTTGAAAAGGAGCAAGAAGGTTTGGTTGCCCTGGCTTCGCATGGTAACCTGTTGATACCCAAACCCATCAATAGTGGGATCATGGGGAGCAGTAGTTATTTGGTTATGGAATTTATCGAGTCATCGTCCCAAGGCACTTACTATTGGGAACGCTTGGGGGAGGGACTTGCGGGTATGCATCGACAGACCAAAGATCAATTTGGCTGGGAAACAGATAACTATATTGGGCGTCTTCCACAGTCCAATTGCTGGCACCAGAGTTGGACTAAATATTTTGTTCAAGAGCGCTTACAGCCACAAATTATATTGGCAAGGGATTCCCGGATTCTACCACCTGATGTTCAGATTGATCTGGAAAAATTGTGTGGTAGAATGGATCATTATGTAGTTCTGGAACCTCCGGCATTTTTGCACGGTGATTTGTGGAGCGGGAACCTTATGACTGGACCCCTAGGAGAACCATGTTTGGTGGACCCAGCAGTATATTATGGCCACCGGGAGATTGAATTGGCATTCACCATGTTATTTGGAGGGTTCGATGAAAAGTTTTATCAGGCCTATAACCAATCATATCCTTTATCAACCGGATATCAGCAACGATTTGACATATACAATATTTATCCGTTGTTGGTCCATTTGAATCTATTCGGCAGCAGCTACCTGGGTGATATTAAACAAATTCTGAGAACCTATCTATAATATTTACCTGACTTTAAAGAACTAGGTACACTCCTAAATGCCTCCCTAGGTGGTGATTAGCATCTGGTAATTCTTTCTGGTTCTTTGTTCTAGTAGTACTATTTTTCCTTTCCTGATGTTGGAAACCAGTTCGTTTTCATAATTTTTTACAGTGATCAATTCCAGATGGTCATTGTAAAATATGTCGAATTCGGAACGGAGGCCATTAATCAAAGATTTCATTTTTTTATCGGGGCTATCCACACAAACAGAAAAGGAGATAGCAGAACTTTGCATCATATTTACATGAATGTTGAATTCCTCAAATAGGTGAAAAATGATGCTTAGTTTACTTTCATTAATAAAACTAAAATCACGGACTTGAAAAGAAATCAAACATTGGTTCTTTTTGAATATTAGCGCTGGCTTCAACGTGTCGTGTCTAATATCACCAATTCGGGTACCTTCAGCAGATGGATCTTTAAATGATTTGACCAGTAGAGGGATTTTTTTCACGGCAAGCGGACGAATAGTTTTTGGATGTATCACTGAGGCCCCGTAATAGGTCATTTCTGCGGCCTCACCATATGATAGGTTATCGTACTTTACCGTCTGTTTCCAATGGTCCGGATCTGCATTTAGGATTCCTGGTACATCCTTCCAAATGGTCACTGACTCTGCGTCCAGGCAGGATGCAAAGATTGCTGCCGTAAAATCTGAGCCTTCCCTTCCAAGTGTCAAAGTGTTCCCATATTGATCAGCCCCAATAAATCCCTGGGTCAGGTAATGACATGAGGAATCTCTGTCAATCCGGCTATTTACGGCCTTTTCGGTTGCGTTCCAACGCACCTTCCCTTCCCTGAAAGTACTATCAGTTATGATTATGTCCCTGGCATCAAGATGTTCGCACGCTGTCCCTGATTGGTGCAAGAATGCGTGAACTATGGTGGTGGAAATTAATTCGCCAAAAGAAATAACCTGGTCGTACATTTTGTCAGTATTGTCGTACTGCTTATTTAGGCTCTGATCGAGGTCAACAAACAGCTGTTCAAGTTTCTGGAAAATGAGGCGCTCACTTGAATTGAAAAGTCTTTCACATATACTTGTATGATATTTCTTGAAATTAGTTAATACATGTTTATAATCTTGATCCGCGTTTTTCAAAGCCAGTATTCGTTCCAATGCATTGGTGCTTTTGCCCATGGCTGATATCACCACCAATAACGAAGATTTCCCCTGACTTTGTATGATATCCCGCATATTACGGACTGCGTTAGCATCGCATACGCTGGCTCCTCCAAATTTGTGTACTTTCATTTTTTCACAAGCGAATTAAATACTATTTTTAAGTAGCCTTGGTAAGTAAAACGAAATCGGGGAAATAAGCTACCTCATAGAATATTAATTTATGGAAGACTCCAGAATTGGCTTACCTATTGGCATTGCCTTGGACCGGTTCATTAAAAGATTTCAAGATGATTTCCCTTATGCTACCGGTGAATTATCTCAACTGTTAAGGGATATTGCACTAGCGGGAAAAGTGTTGAACCGGGAAGTGAACAAAGCGGGCCTTGTTAATATCTCAGGAAGTATGGGTATTGATAATATACAGGGCGAAGATCAACAAAAATTGGATGTGTTGGCAAACATTCGTTTTATCAGGGCATTTACAAAGGGAGGAGAGGCCGCGGCCATAATCTCGGAAGAAGATGAAAGTGTGATCGATCTTCACAACAACGGGAAATACATCATTGCAATTGACCCCCTGGATGGTTCTTCCAATATTGATGTAAACGTATCGATAGGTACTATTTTTTCAATTTACAGACGCCGGTCACCGGTAGGGTCTCCGGTAACAGATGAGGATGTATTACAACTGGGCACGAATCAAGTGGCGGCCGGATATTTGCTGTACGGGTCAAGTACAATGTTGGTTTATACCACTGGAAAAGGAGTGAACGGATTTACCTATGATCCAACATTGGGAGAGTACTTTCTCAGTCACCAGGACATGCGAATCCCCCATGACGGGAAAATATATTCAGTAAATGAAGCTGCGTCCCTGGAATTTCCTGATCCGGTAAACAAATATTTGGCCTACTGCCATGAAAATGAACACACAGCAAGATATATAGGCGCTTTGGTGGCAGACTTTCATCGCAATTTATTGAAAGGAGGGATTTATATGTATCCGTCTACCACGCGTTATCCTAAGGGCAAACTGCGGTTGATGTATGAGTGCAATGCATTGGCATTTGTGGTAGAACAGGCGGGGGGGAAAGCAAGTTCTGGAGATTCCAGGATTTTGGAGATTGCCCCAAAAAACCTCCATCAACGCTGTCCACTTTTTATAGGGTCTAAAGCGATGGTGAATAGACTGGAAAATTATTTTAAACCCGGATTATTTTCGTAGGCTTCCATTCCTACTCTTCTTCCTCAGATGGGGCGCCTAATAAATGAGGGGCTTCTCCCAGAAGAATGTAATACCAACGAACGATCTTCTTTATATCAGAGACATATACCCGATCTCGGTCGTATTCAGGTAACACGGTTAGAAAGAACGACAAATACTCGGAATTAGTGGCATCCTTATCAATAGCTTGCTCCTCACCAAATTCCCGGTAAATAGTTTGAAATACCTCTGCCAAGGGAGTGGAACCTTTAGTGCTATTAGTATATATTGAAATCTCATCCAACACGGAGATACGCTGATTGGCGGAAATTACTAGTTTCTTTTTTTTATCATCAAGAGTTTCAACAATTGCACTTGCCCTTGCCAATTTTATCATTTTAAAAAGTCCGGATTTTCCGGATATCGATACAAAATCTTTTAATTCCATATAGGTCTGTTCCTATTATTTGGAGGTGGTACGAATATAATCTGAAATCTCAAATTTTCCTGTTTTATTAATGGCCGATGAAGTGAATATCTTGGGAAGCTCTTTCCAATCCTGACCAAGTCTTGATTCAAGAGCTTTTCTGTTAGTAAACATTTTGTTTTTGGAGATCTTATCCGATTTGGTAAGGATAATAGCCAATGGTATTCCATTTTCACCTGACCAGCGAATGAAATCCATATCTACCTCCTGAGGGAGGTGTCTGGAATCCACCAATACGAATAACAAGTAAAGATTATCCCTGTTCAACAGATAAGACGTGATCATTTTTTTCCATTGTTGTTTTTTTGATTTGCTTACTTTTGCCCAGCCGTATCCGGGTAAATCAACCAGGTACCACTGGTTGTCAACTAAAAAGTGATTGATGAGCTGTGTTTTGCCAGGTGTTGAGGATGTCTTGGCCAAATTTTTATAGTTGGTCAACATATTTATCAATGAAGATTTTCCTACATTTGACCTGCCGATAAAGGCGTATTCTGGCTTGTCCCCTGGTGGACATTTTTTGTAGTCAGTATTACTAACAATAAATTCCGCAGTCCTGAAGGTCATTGACATGCAAATTTCAATTATACCAAATGAACCAAAAATAGTTGGGATATAAAAGTAAGCTTCTGGTTAAAATCCAATTTGGATTGACCCTTAAGATGATGCATGTTACCATATGTCAAAATACAATCTTTTTTTGAAATGATTGAAAACTAGTTTATATTGGCACATTCGACTAATATGAGGCTGTCTGACTCAAATGAATAACAGCATGTTAAACAGGTTTCGTTTTTTTGCGATTTATACAATTTGTCTAATTGTCTCATCGACTAGCATTTACAGTCAGGACGGTGAGCAAACTGCTGCCGACTATCTGGAAATTGGAGATGAGATTTATTTTAATCAAAGAGCCTTTGAGGAGGCCAAGAACTACTATGTTCAAGCAGCAGAACTAGACCCCTCAAATGTTAAGGCCAACTACATGGCCGGTAAGGTTCATCTGGAAACAACCAATAAGGACAGAGCAACTGGTTACTTTCTGAAGGTGTATGAACTGGATCCTGGCTATCGGTTTGATATACTGTACCTGATAGGTCAGGGCTATCAATTAGGGTTAAAATTTGACAATGCAAGTGAGTATTATAATCTATACCGTCAAAAAGCTCAAAACGATTCCGAGTATGTAGGGGTTGATCGCATACCAATCGAAATGGTAGATCGAAGGATTTATGAGTGTGAGAATGGGATCCAGTTCATATCTTATCCTGAAGGATATTCAATTGTAAATGTAGGGAGTAGAGTGAATTCAGAGTGGCATGATTTTGCTCCTGTGGTCAATGAAGACGAATCCATGCTTATCTTTACCACCAGAAGAAAACATGGCAACCTCAACTCTGATGTCCACACTGATAATTTCCCATTTGAAGATATTTTTATTACTACCAAGCAAGATTCAACCTGGAGTGAGGCAAGTAATATTGGTGGGGTTATTAATACATTGTTTCACGACAGCAATATTGCATTGTCTGCCGACGGCAAGGAATTGTATCTATATAAAGATATTGAAGATGGCACCAGTGATATCTATGTGTCAGAATTAAAATCCGACAGTGTGTGGTCCACCCCAAAATCTATGGGAGAAAATATCAACTCCGAGTTCAGTGAGAAATCATTGTCTGTATCTACCAATGGGGAGGTAGTTTTCTTTTCAAGCGATCGACCAGGTGGTAAGGGTGAATTGGACTTATACTACAGTTTGAAAGACGAACATGGTAAGTGGGGACCGGCGGTAAACCTGGGCCCGAATATTAATACGGATTATGATGAAGACAGCCCTTTTATAGACTATGATGGGAAAACGCTCTATTTCAGCAGTCGCGGAGGAATGGGCATGGGGGGATATGATATTTTTAAAGCCGAGTATGACAGTACTAGTGGAGATTGGACTAATATTGTCAATCTGGGATACCCTATTAATACTCCTGATGACGATATATATTTTGTGGGTACAAAGGGAGGGAAGCGGGGCTATTTTGCCTCTGTGAGAGAAGACGGTATGGGATATACGGACATTTATATGGTTTCTGTCCCATATACGGATATTAGTACCCAGGAGCGCTTAGGGCCAAGAAACTATCTTCGTAAAAATCAAGACGATGAAAGCGGACTGAAGGCCGTTGACTTGGCCATTAATGTCAACGACTACGACCAAGATACACCGTTGGATGCTACCCTCCAGTTACGCCGGATAAGCGACAATGTAGTTTTCAACGTCGTCAAATTGTCCACTGGAAAATACCATGCAAAGGTAGCTCACTCTGAAGAAGCGGATTATTTACTTTCGATTGAGAAAGAAGGCTATTTATTCAAAAATGTCGCCATTACTCTTCCAGCTTCCACACAGGAACTACAAATGATCACCCGTACATTTGAACTAAGCAAGCTGAAAGTAGGTTTGTCGTCCATTCTAAGAAATATTTATTTTGATTTTGACAAGTATACGCTTAAACAGGAATCATTTATCGAGTTGAATAAACTAGAGCGGATGTTACTTGAAAGCCCTAATATGAGGATAGAGATCGCTGGACATACAGATTTTATTGGGTCTGATCAGTACAATGATCAACTTTCCGTAAAACGGGCTAGCTCAGTGGTGGACTTTTTAATTAAAAAAGGTATTGCCCCCACCAGGTTGGAAACAAAAGGATTTGGAAAGACCCGGCCAATCGCCAGCAATGACGATGAAATTGAAGGTCGAGAACTAAACCGGCGAGTGGAATTCAGAATATTGAGACAATAATATGACTAAACGGTGCTTCTTTTGCTGAATTATCCTTTCATTTTTTGAAAACCGTGTAATTTTGCTTCCTGATGACGGTAGTTCCCTACAAACAGCAGACGGGTAGCAAGAAAGAACAAGTAGCGCAAATGTTCGATAAGATCAGTAAGCGTTACGATTTCTTAAATCACTTCCTCAGCCTTGGAATCGATATTTTCTGGCGAAAGAAAGCTATTAAACTACTGAAATCTCAAGCACCCAGACATATTTTGGACATTGCAACAGGCACCGGAGATTTTGCGATACAGGCAATGAGCCTTAATCCTGAACAGATTGTTGGTATTGATATATCTCAGGGAATGTTAGAGATTGGGCGGCAAAAAGTCGTTGAAAAAGGACTTCAAAAACAGATCGATCTGCAGTTAGGAGACTCTGAAAACCTGGAGTTTAATGACAATAATTTTGATGCGGTGATCGTTTCATTTGGAGTACGTAACTTTCAGAATCTGAACCGTGGATTAAAAGAGATGTACCGTGTCTTGAAACCAAAGGGTACCGTTGTGGTCCTTGAATTCTCAAAACCTCAGCAATTCCCCTTTAAACAGGTGTATGGCTGGTATTTCACCCAAATACTTCCTCGGATTGGCAGAATGGTCTCAAATGACGAATCGGCTTATCGGTATTTACCAGAGTCAGTGAAGCATTTTCCAAGCGGTCAAGGGTTTGTGGAAGAGTTGAAAGCGGTTGGGTTTAATAATTGTATATGCAAGACAGTGACATTTGGAATAAGTTCCATTTATCTGGCAAGAAAGTAGTTTTATTGCTGGCGATGCTCTTGGTGAGTTATCAGGCGTTCAGTCAGAGAGATCGTAGCATTAATCTAGCCAATTATGATAGTCGATGGTTGCATTACGGCTTTTATCTAGGCACTGAAGCTTTTCAATATAGATTAAAATATTCTGACCTATTCATTATGCCGGAGATGGATTCAGTAATTTCCATAAACCCGGCTGTAACATTCGGCCCGGTGAATATCGGTTTCGTGGTAAACTTTAGATTGACTGAGTTTCTGAATCTTCGATTACTCCCTAAATTTGGAATAAATGAAAGGAAAATAGAATACACCTATAACGGTGGACAGGAGACCCAGATTATTGAAGCAGTGACTATGGGCTTTCCTTTACTATTGAAATATAAGTCAGTTCGCCGTGGTAATTATCGTATGTATCTGGTTGGTGGAATCAACCCGTCGGTACGAGTGGGGGGGAGTAAAGACACCAATAAGGAGGAAGATAAACTGACTATCAAGGATTCCGACCTTTCCATAGAGTTTGGGTTTGGCTTGGACATTTACTACCCATTCTTTAAATTCTCCCCAGAGATACGGTTTTCCAGAGGAATAGTAAATAACCTCTCTTCTGATAACAATTTTTATAATAAAGGTATTAACCGGCTAACTACCAATTCAATTTCATTGTTCCTTTATTTTGAGGGAGGAAGGTAAACCGTCCAGGTCTTTTATTGTTCTGCTATTTTCGCTAATATATTGGAGTCAATATCATGATTCCCGTCATAGGTGATGATTTTCGGCGATAATTCCAACCTTGAGGCCAGCCTTTGTTGTTCACTCAGCTTTTCATTAGAAACAAATGGATCATTTAATCCAATAACAAAAAAAACATTTTTCCCATTTAGTCTTTTCTTAGACAGTTTCATCTTCATATCCGGCGGAAAAATGCCGGCCCATAATATTAGCGAATCAAAATGTACGGTACTTTGTGTAACCCAACGACTGGCAGTAGCTGCACCTTGTGAAAAACCTAGAATTTTTATCTTGAAAGCAGGGTCGGATGGGATTTCACTATGGTAAATGGAGTTCAGATAGTTAATGTAGTTTTTAATATCCTTTAACCTGTCTTCTTTGGTCATCCAATTTGCACCCACACGACCACTGAAACCCTGGTTATAAAATCGATTGAGTCCCTCAGGCGCTATTACACAATGGCTCTTATCATTTAACAACCGGAATTTTTCAATAAAATACGAGGCTAATTGACCGTAGCCATGAAGAACAAACCACAATACTTTGGTTTGATGGTTGATGTTTCCCGATTTACAATAACGGGCGCTATAGTTGAATTTTACTTCATGCTCCACGATTGATAAGATAACAAAAATATTATCAATCGGAGGGTCATTAGGCAGAGGAATGATTACCTGCTAAAACTAAGGGCTCCGATGCCACAGATGGTAGATGCAGGGCTCTTTTTAAAAACAAAATAATAAATCCCTGTCTGGTTACAGCGGAAAGATATTTCGGGTAGTATGGATTGGTCATTTTTATTGGAAGTAACGAGCTTCCGTTCCCTATCATAAACATTAATCACTACGTGGTCTGATACCAATCCTTCTTCACATAGATTGAGATAGTACTGCGTGTCTTTAACCAGCACTGATGAGAATTCTACATCACCCGTCCTTGCGCCATCTAGCTTGTAGCTTTTCACAAATGTATTTGAAGCGGTAATCTTTTCTACACAACGCACATCGCTTGCCTCTGAATTACATTGGGCAACAACATTCACGCTAAATGCCACACATAAGCACATTAAAACAATGGTAATTTGATCCTTAAACATTTTCGAACTATTCGTCAAATGAGTTTACACTAGGCACAAAAATAAATTGTGTCTAAGGGATAACAAACTATAATCACTGACATACCTTACAAGTGTGTTTTATTCCTTGATTTGCCTGGGAATGGCAGTTTTAAGAGAAAAAAAGGAAAGTTGATCGTTAATAATACTGAAATTATAAGATAGTTTTTCACCAGATTTGCGAGCCATGTCCACCAGGCCCAATCCGGCTCCACCTTTCTCTGACATGGAATTGTTGCGCATAATCTGCTTATACATTTGCTTTAGTCCGTGTTTATCCAGGTTGTTGATTACGTCAATCTTGGATTTTAATTCAGCAACATTTTCAGTAAACATAGCATTACCAGAGGCTATGATATACTGATTATCTTCACGTCCTATCATCAATACTGGTACAGTTCCGGCAAGATCTGTATTCTCCAATTCTTCACCATGTTTTACCACGTTCTGCAGGCATTCCACCAATATATTGAACACCTTTCTTTTTATTCCAGCATCCTCAGTAATGGAATTGATATTACGCTCTGCCAAAAGAAGTACGGATTTAGTTGTTTGTGGGTTAAACTTTCCCTCATAAATCAATAGGATATCAGAAGGTTCCACTATATGGTTCAAACTAAATTTCATCTTTATTTAATCAAGATGTCTAAAGGAAAATTTAAACGGCAGCAACATATCGATAGACCTGGCCACCTGTATTCTTCCCCCGTGGCCTTCCATTATTATTTCTATTGGTTGGTTTTGGCGTGTTTGGTACTCGCTTATGGTCTGGCGGCAGCAACCACATGGCGTAATCGTTTGATAAATATTTTGCCCTTGTTTGGCAGCACTTACCGCCAGTTTTTTAATGACAGTTCCAGGGTATCGGGCCGCAGCTGCAAACAAAGCTACCCGTTCTGCACAAAGCCCACTTGGAGAAGCAGCATTTTCCTGATTTGATCCGGACACTATTTCTCCATTCTCTAACAGAGCTACAGCTCCTACCAGGAAATTTGAATAGGGTGCGTAGGCCTTTTTGCAGTTATCCCTTGCTTGATTAATTAGCATTAGACTTTCAGCGGGCAGCTGAGTATCACTATCATATTCCTCCAAAAAGATATCAAGCTTTATTTTTTTGGACATTAGGGTGGTAAGTGTACTGTAATATAGCATAAGTTTAATTTCTTGACAAACACCAAATATTTGCTAAGAAAACAAGCATTCACTAATATCGCTGGTGATTTGGTATCTTGAAAATCTTATGGCAATAACCGACTGCAGGATATGAAAAGAATATTGGTACTTGGAGCGGGTCGTACCTTACCTTCCCTAATAAACTATCTGGCTACTCGAGCGGATGAAATGAGTTGGGAGGTTCGTGTTGCCGACATTTCTTTGCAACAAGTACTTCAAAAGATTGAAGGGTATTCCAATGTATCGGCCAGTGAATTTGATATTCAACTACCCGAACAACGTGAGAAAGAGATAGTGGCAGCCGATCTGGTTATCTCGTTACTTCCCGTCCGATTTCATATCCTGGCGGCAAAGACTTGTTTAAAGTTTAAAAAGCACTTGCTAACTGCTTCCTATGTATCTGATGAAATGAAGGCTATGGATCAGCAAGCGAAGAAAAATGGTGTGTTACTGCTTAATGAGTGTGGGTTGGACCCAGGGATCGATCATATGACAGCAATGGCTGCATTGGACAAGATCAGAGAAGAAAAAGGAGGCAGCGTCGATACCTTCATCTCATATACCGGAGGACTTATATCACCCGAAACGGACAATAACCCGTGGCACTATAAATTTACCTGGAATCCACGAAATGTGGTTCTGGCCGGAAAAGAAACCGCTCAATTTATACGAAAAGGACGTTATAAATATATTCCCTATCATAGAGTATTTACAAGATTAGAACCGGTGCATATAGAAGGTTATGGGGATTTTCAGGGCTATGCAAACCGGGACTCCCTAAAGTATCGTGAGCTCTATGGTTTGCAAAATGTAGAGACCATAATGCGCAGTACCTTGCGCCGCCCGGGATTTTGTGAGGCGTGGAATATTTTAGTTCAACTTGGGATAACGGATGATTCTTATACTCTGGTAGGGTTAGATGGGTTGACCTATCGGGATTTTATAAATACGTTTTTATATTTCCATCCAACAAAGTCAGTTGAAGACAAATTGTGTGAATACTTAAAACTTGATAGACACGGGGAAATCATGCAGAAACTGATCTGGCTGGGGATTTTTGAAAAAACATCAATCGAAATGGACAAAGCTAGCCCGGCGATGGTACTCCAGAAATTGCTGGAACAAAAATGGAAATTGGAACCAAATGATAGGGATATGATCGTTATGCAACATCAAATAGGATATTCAATGGATAACCAGTACAAAAAATTTAAAACCTCATTAGTAGTTATAGGAGATGATATTCAACATACTGCTATGTCGAAAACCGTGGGATGGCCTTTGGCAATTGCGGCAAAATTGATTCTAACGGGAGCTATAAATGATACCGGTGTTAAAGTACCGGTAACTCCCAGGTACTATCAGCCCATCATAAAAGAATTAGAGACATTGGGGGTGAAATTTATTGAATAGACAGATTAAGGTTTAGACTCGAAGCCATGGTCAATTAATAACTCAGGGCTTTGGGAAGCATTGACAGCAAGTTCATCACATCTTTCGTTTAAGGGGTTGCCGTGGTGACCTTTTACCCATTTAAATTTGATATGGTGTTTTTGATATAACGGGATGAAAAGTTTCCAGAGATCCACGTTTTTTTTCCCCTTGAAACCTTTAGTTTGCCAGTTCCAAATCCAAGCTTTTTCAACAGCATCAACGACATATTTTGAGTCCGAATAAACCGTTACTTGATGTCCGGATCCCTTGAGCGCTTCTAAACCTTTTATTACTGCCAGTAGCTCCATTCTGTTATTGGTGGTTTGCCTGTAACCCTGAGATAACTCTTTTTTGTGGTTCTTGTACAGCAAGATGGTACCATAGCCCCCTGGCCCTGGATTTCCGCTACTGGCCCCATCGGTGTAAATTGTGATCATTTGCTAATAGATTGGGTTTAGTTTTCCGATCCTGTCAGATACTGTAGGGCTAGTTTATAGCTTTCTAATCCAAAACCTGCAATTACACCCACACAGTTTTTACTAATAAGACTTTGATGACGATATTGTTCACGCGCATGTACATTAGAAATATGCACCTCAACAACAGGAGTTGTAATTGCCGCGATGGCATCAGAAATTGCCACAGAAGTATGGGTATAACCTCCAGCGTTCAAGATAATCCCTTGGTGATCAAACCCTACCAGATGAAGTTTATTGATCAACTCACCTTCCACATTGGATTGAAAAAAGCTTATCTCAACCTCTGGAAAATCTTGTTGTAGCTGTTCAAAATAATCTTCAAATGCTTGCTCTCCATAAACTGATTTTTCTCTAATTCCAAGAAGATTGAGATTTGGGCCGTTGATTACGCTAATTTTCATGGAGATAAATATAAATCATATAAATCATTTTTGGATATCTTAATTTTTATCTTTATTCCACTGGTAGTAATGACTTGGAAAGAAGCCATAGAGCAATTCAAACACTTTTTACAACTGGAGCGATCTATGTCAACCCATTCAGTAAGTGCTTATCTTAGTGATATAAGTAAACTGGCTCAATACCTGGATGTTGACAATAAAGGAATTTCGCCTTTAAATGTTTCCAGCTCCGAACTAAAAAAATTTCTGGAATATTTAGGTGGGATGGGTATTGCTTCCCGCTCCCAGGCCCGAATTATTTCAGGGGTAAAGTCTTTTTATAGATTCTTACTCTTTGAGGACCTGATTGAACAGGATCCAACAACACTTCTGGAGAGTCCAAGGCTTGGACGCAAACTCCCGGATATCCTGAGTGTTTCAGAAATTGATTTGTTGCTCAGACTCATAGACCATTCAACGCCTGAAGGCACCAGAAACAGGGCAATTATCGAGACGCTCTATAGTTCGGGGTTACGGGTTAGCGAATTATTATCGTTAAAAATTGCTGATATCCATGCAGATATTGGGTTTCTCCGGGTCCTTGGAAAGGGAAATAAAGAGCGACTTGTTCCTATTGGTAATTCGGCTCTTAAGTACCTCGATATCTACATTAGAGATGTTCGAACGCACATCCCATTAAGACCAGGACATGATAAAGTGGTATTTTTGAATCGACGGGGCACCACCTTATCGCGCGTTTCGGTATATAATATTGTTAAGGAACTTGTAGCCAGCGCAGGACTTAAAAAATCGATCAGTCCACATACCTTCCGGCATAGTTTTGCCACTCACCTGTTAGAGGGAGGAGCTGATTTGAGAGCGGTTCAACAAATGCTCGGGCATGAATCAATAACTACTACTGAGATTTATACACATCTGGACCGGGATTACTTGCGCCAGGTTATCACCGAGTTTCATCCTAGGAGTTGAGAGACCCAGGGGATCAGGATAGCTTCACCACCTAAAGAGTAGTCGATACTCGTTTAGTATTGTGGTTTACTAAATAAAAAAGCCCTGCAGTATATACTGCAGGGCTTTTTTATTTTCATTCATACACCTGTCTAACTTAACTAGAGGCGATCAAATAGTTGATCTACATATCTTGAGATCACATACACTATTCCAATGGTCACTAGTGAACAACCGATAAATAAACCTAAAAATACTCCTAACATAGCCTTAGTATTTGTTAAACTATAACGAATATCCCCAAATAATGGTCAACAAACTATCCCATTTTCAGACCTTCCCCTCACATGTAAGGTTTTCTAGGCACGATTCACAATGTTAACGGTATCTATTCGTTATGTACAATTATATGTCAGCATACTACAATTTATATCGTATTTGAAAGCTCAAATCCGTCCTTTTTGACCCATCGATAGTGTTGGGGCCACTACCAATTTGATCCCGATTTTGGTAGTTTGTTTGGGCAATTCGCAGCCAAAAATCCACCTGGTTGGTGATTTTCAGCCGTGTCATGCAATACCATCGGGTGCCTAATCCATCAAAAAATGGGATTGACAGACTAAATGGGAAGTCTCTTTCATAAATGTATTGTCTGTTATCAAAGTTTTCGGTATTAAAAATTGCCATACTTATAGTAAATTTTATCAAATTCAAGCCAAAACTTACCTGATTACTTACCAACATCCCTTGAGTTTTGGTTGTATTTAGTAATACCTGGCTGTATTGCAATCGGCTTTGAACGGTAATATTGGATTCTCCTTGCCATTTGGCGCTAATACCGACAGTATGTTTGGTTTCTTCATTAAGGTCACTGGTTAACTTTGATGGGGGCGGCTTTTCATTTACTTGTTTTGTTCGGATTCTCCAAAATAGATTTACATAGGACTTTTTATTTGGTACATACTGGCAACGAACCATTTGCTCAATACCGGTGGACGGCCCATCCGAAAGGCTAGTAAGGCCGGGGAACTTGTATATATTGGCAGATAGCCCGACGATCCAGTGAATGTTTGGTGTTACCTGAAAGCCCCAGTATATTCCCTGTTCGTTAATGTTGCCGGACCTTTTGCCAAAGGCACTACTCGATATCCCATGGAAGTTCTTTTCATAATTTCTAAAATGAAGGGTCGTGGAAACTTTAGGTGATAAGCTGGCTATCAAACCTAGTAAACCTCCCCATCCTCCACTTTTGCTGATCGCAAATTGACTGAAGGTATTTATATTCTTCCATACATATTCGATACTACCACTGATGTTGTAATTGTGTTTTCCTCTAAAACGAAATGTATTGTAGCTATTAATCTTGGGTATAAGTGGCCATTTCCAGTCACGGTATACTCCGGAGATGGCAAAGATCAGACGTCTGCTGCAAATCTGACGTATGTGAAGCCCAAATACCTGTTCAGGTAACTGTTGCCGTCTGTCTAATTCTGTGGAAGTTCTGTGAAGGCCGCTTTCAATTATTGAAGGAACCCTTCTAGGAAGACCGGTCACAGAATCTTCCAATAGTATTTGAACATCCAGCAAACGACGCGAATATAAGGAGCTGATTGTGGTAGATCCAATTTGAATTTCCATACCGGTACCACGGAAAAAACCATTTTCCATGGTACCGGTATGAGGCAGCAGTCCTCTATGAATTTTTCTTGGACCGGTAATTACTTGTTTTCCTAAACTCAGTCCGGTGCTAAGCACAAGACCCTGGTCCCAATGGACTCGGAAATCACCTACTACCAAACGTTTTAAAATTCCTTTATTTTCGATTATCAGATACATAGATAAAAAGTCCGATCCAAAGTGTTTTTTTTTGGGATCCCATAGCAATCTTTCTCCAGGGTCCTTTTCCGCGGTTATCCCGAAACTCAAATCCCCTTTTTTCCGATACTGAAGTCGACTAAGCAGGTAAATTGGAGAACCCTGGAAGGCCTGATTGCCGGATAGTTGATAGCCTCGGGACAATTCCAGTCGTCGTTTTGCTCTTATCATAAACTCTAAGCCACCATCTTGTCGAGTCTTTTCCCCTCTGTTCCTCGGATCACGATAAGGGCCGGTTTCAGTTACTTTAATAAGTGGCTCTATCAGACGAATTGTTGCTAAATCCCAGCCAGGGACAGCCTGTAGTTCGTATATACTAACCAAGGTGCCATATCGGGCTATATACATTTGAAGACTTTGGATTTGTGCCGGAGTCAACCATGGAATAGTATTTAGTTGTGTGTTACTAGCTTTATTTAGATCCACGGCCTTTATGTCTTCTATCAACGATTGATTGATTGTTTGGTTTTCGATGGTAGATTCCTCCAAATCTGTAAGTTCTTGCTCCATTAGTTCCTCCAACATTTGATGGTTTTGACTCTTTAATGTGGTAGTCAGAAAGATCAAGGCGATTATTATAATGGACAAACTCAAGGCCATGAATAAATCAGTCCAGCTTGGTGAGAAATTCCCAGTAAAAGTTGAATACCAAGGGCATAATCTATTTGGACTTTATTGATATTAAATCCCAGGCCGAAATGGCCTTCTCTGTTGGACGAGTTGAACCCACTACGAACAGAAATATTTTCTTTTAATTGGTAATCAAACCCCAGCTTATACTCCCATAAATAGCTTAAATTATGACCTATCTCCAGGCTAAGCTGCAATTTGGGTGACGCGTCATAATTTATTCCTGTGAACCATACTGTAGGCAATAATTCCTCCTGACCAATTAGATTTTGAGTAACGTTGCTTAGAAATATCCCAGCGACCAGCTTTTCAGTTAGCTGGACCTGCATTCCGACAGCCACGCTCCAACTGGTAAGATGATCCTGACCGGTAAATGTCAACCTCCAATACTTCACTCGAAGACCAAGATTAAGCCTGCCAACTTTTTTCGAACCGCTTAGAGCTATTTGTTGGTTAAGGAAGAGTTTACTACCCGACTGGAATATGGAGATACCCAGGTTGGGTTTCGAGGGGACTATTATTCCCCAAGACAATGACTGAAGTTCTTTAAGATTGTAAGGATAGCGGTATGCTAATACCATACTCCAGGAATCGGACTCCGCTAGTCCCGCCATATTGCGAAATAGAGCCCATTGGGATTGTTCAGTTGAAACAAAAGGACCAGTTCCAACCGGGGCCTGATCAACCTCCGGACTTTGGGCGGACAGGCCAAATGAACACATCCAAACATACGCCCGGATCAAACACTTAATCATGACCCTAATGTCAGGTCTACCAGTGCTAAATTATGAAACTGAATATTTTATTTGATGAAAGTGGTCTAAAAACGAACGTTAATAACATCCGTGCCGGGTGAGACATCCCTTTCAGTTACGTTGCCACGAAATAAATACTGAAGGGTCCGGTGTTGTGGATCTCCTGGAACGGTAATGGAATATCTACCATTAGAATCTGAAACAGCTTTTCTATTAGTGCCTTTGACCGTGACGGTTACTCCCTGAATAGGGACCCTGTCCGCGGCGGCGGCAATTGTTCCGGTGATGGTTTCTTCTATGTAAAACTCCTCTGTGATTGATTTATCATCATCGACCCCTGCTTTAGCTACCTGCAAATTGTCTGAGGTACTGGTAGTGAGATTGTTGCTTGATTTGATGGTCGGTTCCTGGATAGTATTAGTATTTTGACCTGAATTCAAAGATGAAGTATTGTTATTTACAAGTGGGGTTATTTCAATCAACTCAAAGTTATTCTCGGCTGTTACATCAGGAGTTTGAACAGGGAGATGTACAGGTGCAGGAGTTTTTTTTATTGGTTCAGGTGGGGTTTTTGATGGCTGGTTGTTCAAGTTGGGAGTATTATTTTCTGGTGGTCGAATCGTAGCGCTGGTATTAATTTGTCTAATACTGTCGAGGGTCTCTTCATTAACTATTTTTTTGCCTCGCTTTAAGAAATCTTGATATTCTTTATCAAAATCGCTGGTTTCTATCGAAAAAGACGGCTCTTCTATTACCAGCACGGGTGTCTCGAATGAATTTCTATTTGAGTTGGACTCCATAAAAATAATTGTCCCAATCATTAACCCAAACATAGAAAATGCAGCTATTTTAGCTGGGGTCCATTTCCAGGTGCTCTTCTTGCCTGCATAGTCGTAATTGGACATCCTGGAACTTAAGCCGGTGCTTCTTTTCATTTCAAACCCTTCTTAACAGGGATACAAATATACGCCATATCATATTCTTCAATCAATGCCATTGAGCTCAATCTTTAATAAGAGGTATTTAGTCCTTTGTTGACCGGAAGCTCTGACATATTAGTATAATTGGACATTTCCGTTATCCTACTTAGCCTTAAATTAAAAGTAGGATCAAAAGTTACAGTCAGCTATAATAATATACGGTTTAATCAGCGGAAGTAACCCAAAAATTTTAAGAATTTTAATCGATGTATGGATAAATACCTTATTATCTATTTATCCAGGTGAGGAATCACGTTTTTAGGTACCCGGCTATCTGAGGAACCGGTGGATTTTACCAATGTCATCTCATCAATGAGGTGTTTTGCACCGGCGTAGTAGTCAATGATAAAAAGGACGTATCTTATATCTACATTAATACTTCTTTGAAATTGTTGGTTATAATAATAGTCACCGGCTAATGATTCCCTGTTACCATCAAATGCAATGCCTACCAGCGCTCCCCGGCTGTTCAGTACCGGACTTCCGGAATTACCACCGGAAATATCGTTATCCGTAATGAAAGCTACTGACATTATTCCGTCTTGTCCATAAATGCCATATTCTTTGGATTGATAAAGTCGATGTAGTTTTTCCGGGGTCTGATAGTCGGGGTTATTGGGGTCTTGTTTATTCATCAGACCTGATAGGGTAGTTTGGAATGGTAAATATCTATCATCAGAGGTTTGATATCCCTGCACTTTTCCCCAGGAAATTCTTAATGTTCCATTGGCATCTGAATAGTGGTCAATGTTTGGCTGCATTTCTTGTAGACCATTTATCCAAAGCCTATGCAAACCATTCAATTGTCTACCATTCTCTTTTAGTTCTGAAGCTATATTTCCATAATAGTGCTTTAAGAATCCCCTCATCACCTGATAGCCAGGATCTTTAGTCAAAGTTTTCAAATGAGGATCACTAAGGAAATTCTGGATCTTTTCAGGATCAGAAAACATGGAAGACTTAAATATATTGGCGCTCCACTTTGAGAAATCACCGCTATAATTTTTGCTCAAGGACTTCAATATTTCCGGATGTTGATCTTTGGGAACGCTGTTATAAAATAATGACACCAGTGCAGCAGTCATTTCCTGATCAACTTTTGGATGATAATTCTTGAAATGTCTCTTTGAGAGGTTTTTTAATTCGGTTAATTTTTCTTCATAAGCGTTTGGAGGGTATTTGTCCGCCAGAGGTTTATTCAGTCCGGAAAAATGGTAGGCAAATAAAAGGAGCTCCGAGCTAAAAACTGCATCAACCAGGTAAATGTTATAAAAATTATATTCTTTTCTCTCTAAGTATATTTTACTGATCCTCTCAAACAATGAACTGTACCGGTCATTTTGCTTCGTATTTCGGCGGTCCCAAAGCTTAAATTTTTCTTCAAGTTTTTCTTTTTCACGGATAACCTGATAATTTCTGGCTTCCTCAATCTGGCCCTGGTAATATTTCTCCAAATTGCTCAATTCAAGGTACCGGGAACTATAATTTAGTTTCACTTCCGGATCCCTAGCGGTATATCTTTCCAAAACATTCTTTTTGCACCGTATAATTTTTACTTTATGGGGGTTGGTATTTTCTATGGAGAATTTTACTCCAAGGGAGGTCAAGTGTCTATTGGTTTTGGCCGGATAGCCCATAACCAGTGTAAAATCTCCCTCCTGGACGCCTTCCAGAGAAATGGGCAAATGATAGGATGATTTCAACGGGACATTTGTTGGACTATACTCTGAAGGCTTGCCACCCAGGGCAGTATATACCCTGAAAAGAGCGAAGTCTCCAGTATATCTGGGCCATTCCCAATTGTCCGTTTCACCTCCAAACCGACCTATGGATTCCGGAGGGACCCCTACCAACCGGACGTCTTTATAGGTCTCATATATAAATAAATAGTA
>QIEB01000361.1 GCA_003229495.1 Flammeovirgaceae bacterium | reverse complement strand
CAATATATTGCCTGATACTACCAGTTTCATTTTCCCAAATAAATGGCAATGGCCACCAGCTACTAAAACCAAATGCATACCCTAAAACCGCACCACTATCTAAAATGTCTTGATTAACTTCATTTGTTACAAGCTCATACACGTTAGATGGTCTACCCAAATAAGTACCTGCTACCCAAGTAAAATCAGCTTTTTTTAAGCTGATCAGGGTGACATTGGCATTGCCGTTTTTACCATCTGTACCATCTGTACCATTTGTACCATCTGTACCATTTGTACCATCTGTACCATCTGTACCATTTGTACCTGCCGGACCTGCCGGACCAACCTCACCTGCCGGGCCTTCGCATCCACTCATAATTATTCCAAGACATAAAACAATCGAAAAGAAATAAAGATATTTTGACGTTTTCATAGTTAATAATGGTAGTTAAGCAATTGCTAATTAATAAAAAAAAATTAATATATGTTCTACTCCCATCCAAAAATCTCGTTCAAGTTCATTTTCAGCCAGTGCTGGTGTACCATAACGAGATTCTGGTTTGTCTGGAAGATTATTAATTGTTAGTGGCATGATATTTACCCTTTAAATTGCTAAAAACTGCAGCCAAACTCCGTCCCAATAGGTGACCCGTCGGGCATGGAAAGTGCCGGTAATAGTATGAGTGATTCGGGAGCACTTTTGTATCGGCCAATTAGGGTCAAGGCGTACTGGTAATGTGCTCGCTGGTTCTCCTCCATATCCGATGACACCCGCTGGCTAAGCCAGGATTCCAATGTCAGTATTTCGGGCCTCGACCGAGGCGGCATCGTCTAAGGCAAGACGCATCAGATGTTGCAATGTCAATTGGCCTGTTAATCGCTGGATCTCCTGATAATAGGGATCTTCTACTGAAGATTTCCAGGTCATTTGCACTAGCAAATCTATCACTTCACCCAGCCCCAGTTGATCCGGATCCATAACCCTTTGCTGGGTGAGGCGGGTAGCTCTTTGTGGATTTAATAGCAAGGCGATACTGGTGTTAGCTGCACCTTCAGCTGCTGCGATAGGGTCAAAGGTGACTCCGGTTCGGGTTTTAAAACTGTCTCTTCCCCGTTGATAATTAGGGGCTTTAGGTGGAATCAGGGACCTGATATGGTCAGGAATGGCCAATACTTCCGGATCCAAAGTATATAACAATACTTTAACTGCCTCTAGTTGTCGTTTTCTATCAATGGTTTTCACTATTTCCTGTCCATCACCGCGATGCGCGTAGCTGTAATCCAATCCCCCGATTAATTTGACCACAGCCTCTACCTGATATCTATGAACTAAGTATAGCGGCACCAAAACTTCCTCCAGGGTTGACCAGGCAGCATTTATAGGAATATTGTTTTTACCAAACTGCTGCAGCGCTGATTTTCTCAATGAAAGAAGCCGGTCCATTTCTTTTACCGGGTCTTTACCGTTATCCCATAAGTGGGCTTGAGGATGTGCCCCTCCTATCGATCTGGCATCCCGGTCGGTAATATACCGAAGGCCACTATCGATGTTTTCCTGAATCGCATCGGATAATGCTTCCACTTCGTTCACACCTTCAGAAAAATCCTGATATCCATAAAAAATAGCCCGCTTGTCCCAGGTTCCAATTTTGTCATCATATGCTCCTGAAAAGTTCAGCTCTCCGTTCTTATCCAAAGTAATATATGGATGGGGATAATCCATTACCGAAGATCTGTCATTGGTACTGGCAGCGTAATTGTGCGCCAAACCAAGGGTGTGTCCTACTTCATGTGCTGAGAGTTGTCTGAGCCGGGCCAAGGCCATTTCCAGCATTCGGGGATCCTGTTCCTGGTTTTCAACATAAGCCTGAACTAATCCTTGAGCAATAAGAAAATCCTGCCTCACCCTTAAAGAACCCAGGCTAACATGTCCTTTGATAATTTCCCCTGTTCTGGGGTCTGATACGGTCATTCCATAAGACCAGCCCCTTGTTGAGCGGTGTACCCACTGAATAACATTGTACCGAATATCCAATGGATCGGCTTCCTCTGGAAGTACTCTTACTTGAAAGGCATCTTTAAAACCAGCGGCTTCAAAAGCCTGGTTCCACCAGCTGGCACCTTCAATTAAGGCAGACCTTATGGGCTCAGGCGCACCAGGGTCAACGTAGTAGATGATCGGCTCTACTGCTTCACTAACAGCTGCCGAAGGATCCCTTTTCTCAAGCCGGTGCCGATGTATAAAGTTTTTCTTTAAGGGTTGATCTATCGGGGTAGCATAGTCATGAAAGCTAATACCATGATAACCACTCCTTGGATCCAGCTTGCGCATTTGATAACCATCATCAGGTAGCTTTACAAAGCTATGGTGTTGCCGAACAGTTATAGCCTCACCCGATGGCACTACAGAAGCTACCCAATTACCAATACCATCGCTGCCTTTAAGGGCGAAGGTTAAAGTAGCTTCGAATTCGCTATTGTTGGGGAAGCTTTTTGTCTGCTCCAGATACATAGCACTGCGATCGGGGTCCAACTGGTAGTTCCCTTGTTTGGCTTTACTAAGTCTGTTTGCTAAACTATGAGCAACTCCCAGCGGATAACTATGGGCATCTCTTAAGAAAAAATCAGTGGCATCGACCAATATCCTATCCTGTTTTTCGGCAGCCACCTTGAATCCTCCTATGATCGACTGCGCAAACGCCTGCTCCACAGATGTCCGCTCCGCCGGGTTGTCGCTTAGCGCCCTGTACTGATAGTTAATATGTATCAGCATAACCTTAGGACCACTTCGGGTAAATTTAACTACCTTCTGGCCTCCCAATTGACCACGATCCAGTCCAATGTCGTTGGAGCCAATTCCCGCTGCCAAAAAATTGACATATAGGAACTCTTCACCGAGCTGCTTAATTTCCAGCCAGATCTTGCCGGTATTCGCATCCCAATAAAAGTCAAAGAACCCTTCATACTTTTGCATATTTTTGGTGAAACTATCAATATCTTGTATTTCCGGAGTTTCTTGGTTTTGTGCGGCGGTCCCGGCAATGGCCAAACTCAGAATCAAGAGAGAGCAAATGTATTTCATGGATGTCGGAAGATTAATTTGGAATGGAAAATACTAAAAGTTTAGTAGTCAAATAGACTTGGCGTGGGGTTTTCAAATTCCAGCAGCCATTTCTTCCGCAGTACACCTCCTGCATAACCTCGTAAATTCCCATCCTTACCAATTACCCGATGGCAAGGAATAATTATAGCGATACGGTTTTTGCCATTAGCTGAAGCCACCGCCCGTACTGACCGGGGCATATTTATTAGATCCGCTTGTTGTGAGTATGTGCGGGTTTCTCCATATGGTATATCTTGCAAGGCATTCCAAACGTTTTTTTGAAACTCAGTTCCCGGGGTGAATATATTAAGGGTAAATTTTTTTCTCTGACCCTGAAAATAATCAGACACCTGCCCCTGAAGTTGGTCCAGATGGGCATTATATCCCGGCAAAAGCACGGCCTTTAGACTATGACTAAGTTTCTTAATATAGGTTTCCAGATCTGTTCGGTCTGAGAATTCCAATAAGCAAATACCCTGATCTGTGGCACAGGCTATCATGGGTCCTAAAGGTGTGGTGATTCTTATCATATTCAATACCACCTGGTTTGTAGCTTTTGAAGGGGAGGTGGCGAATATTTTTTGGAATCCGTCCGAAAATCCACTTAAGGAATCGAAACCGGTGTCAAATGCGGTATGGGTAACAGACTTTCCCGAGTTTAAGTGATTGTAAGCGGTATTAAGGCGAATCTTCCTTTGATAGGAATGAAATGTCATTCCGTAGTGTTTTTTAAACCACCTACGTATAGTACTGGGTTCCAATCCTTTGTCTCTTAAATCTTCGTCTTTAAGTTTATTGTTGGGGTTTTTCTCAAGCTGTCTCAACAACTGTTTGAATCCAACCGGTACTTCACCTGAATTTTCCATAGGTCTGCAAACCTTACAAGGTCTGTAGCCATGATCAATAGCTTCCCTGGGAGAACTGTAGAACTCCACATTTTCCTTCTTGGGCTTACGGGCAGTGCATACAGGACGACAAAATATGCCAGTAGTTTTTACCGCGGTGATAAACAAGCCTTCGTAGCTGCTGTCTTTTTCTAAAATAGCCTGATATTTTTCTTCGAAAGTTAGTGTCATGCCCATCAATGTCTAAAATCTAGGCAACATTAAAGCCAACCGCCACCGAAAAGTTAACACCCAATTTTTTAACATCCCCCTTTAACTAAAGGGGGATTTAGGGGGATGTCTGCTAACTAACCAGGTCAAATGATTTTTTCATGGAATCATAAGTGGCCTTTAGCGCTTCATCATTTTCCATGTCTCGAAGGGGTTGATTGAACGGCTCTGCTCTCACAGGACCGTCGTACCCAATAGATATCAGGGCTGAAAGAAAACCTTTCAAATCTATCACTCCGGTGGCAGAGGGTAGTTCACGTTTTCCATCGATTTGTTCACTCACGGGAATTCCGACTCGAGCATCATTTAAATCAACCGCTACCACATCTTTGTTAGTGAGTGTAAGCAAATCTTCTTTGGTTTCACCAGCACAATACCAGTGAAAGCTGTCCAAAACAAAACCAACGTTGGGGCGATCAATGGCAGCTATTAGTTCTTTGGTTTCTGCCATGGTGCGTATGAATGAATATTTTCCAACTGCCTGTAGGGTCCTGGGCCCTACATATTCCAAACCAAGGCGAACTCCATAGTTGTTTAATATGCTGGCAACTTCACGAAGTCGTGCTACGTGCTGTTTAAAATTCTGAAGATAGGTCAGGCTGTGATCAAAGGAAAGTATCCAGGTATTCATTCTATTGGCCCCCACCTTTTCCATAGCACTGGCATAATCAGGTAACGGCTTTAACCCGTCATTGAAAGTGGTGTCATCCTTGCGGAAATCTACCGGTAGCCCGGCAGACCCCCATTGGATATTCTTAAACTTCATGTCGGTAAGAAAGGACTTAATTTCATCAGTTGACATTTCAGACAAACTGGAGGCATATACGCTAATAGCCTCAAATCCATGTTTTACAGCCATATTGAACAATTCATGCTGACTGGCCTGTACCCCGATATTGCCGGCATTCAGGCAGAGAGTGAATTTTCTGTTCTCTAAGATGCTGTCTAAACCCATTGACTGTATTGGTAAAATAGTTGCCGCCGATAAGGCTGTTCCTGTTCGTATAAAGTGTCTGCGTGAGATCATGTGTGGTTTTATTATATGCATTATGAATGTAAGTGTTTATCCATTACTTTTCTTGGTAACCAGGCCCTTTTACAAACCGGCCGGGCATTGATCCTGTATGGACACCATTTTGTAGTACCTGTTGCCCATTCACCCACACGTGAATAACCCCTTCTGCATACTGATGCGGTTCTTCAAAAGTTGCAAGATCTTTGACATTTTCAGGGTCAAACACCACAAGATCAGCAAAATATCCAGGTTGGAGTTTTCCTCTTTTTGTCAATTTCAGGTTTTCTGCGGGCAATGAAGTCAGTTTTCGAATCGCTTCCTCTAATGATATTACGCCTTCATCTCTGGCGTATTTCCCAATAACCCGTACAAAGGAACCATAAGCCCGGGGATGGGTACTTTGCTTAAGAAACACCCCTTCATTAGTAAAGCTGCCGGCATCCGAACAGAAACTCACCCAGGGAACCGCCACCTTCTTTTTAATATTTTCTTCTGACATTGAAAAATATACCACCGAAATCCGACTGTCGTCTTCCGCTATCAGGTCGATCATGGTTTCAGCGGGCGTTTTACCCAGCTCTGTGGCCACTTCATCCAGTCTCTTTCCAATATGTTTCCTCAACTTCTCATTTTTGAAACCCACCAGCAGGATTCGATCCGGACTGTGTTGGAACTGTATTTCCGAAAGGATCCTATTTCTTAATGAGGTATCCTTTAAGCGCTCGATGGTAGCTTTTACCCCACCTTCCCTAACCCAATCAGGTAACTGGACATGTAATCCAGTAGAACTGGCCGGATAGGTGTAAATGTCAGCGGTTACCGGCAAGCCAGCCTCTCTGGCGCTGTCTACTTTGGCAATTGCCTGGTCCAACAGGTTCCAGTTGTCCGCGCCAGAAGCCTTCAGATGATAGATCTCTGAAACAATATTTGCTTCCTTACAAATGTTTATCAACTCATCAATAGCCTGGAGCAGTTTTGATCCTTCGTTTCTAATATGACTGATATACATACCGCCATAATCAGCAGCCACTTTACTTAAAGCAATTAACTCATCAGTATCTGCAGAACCACTAGGGGCATACAACAAAGAAGAACTTACTCCGACAGCTCCTTCTTCCATAGCCTGGCGTACCAGGTCTTGCATTTCCCGGATTTCTTGGGGAGTAGCCTTTCGGTTATCATAGCCAATCACATATTGTCTTAGGGTTCCATTACCTACAAAAGACGCAACGTTGGTAGATACCCCTTTTTCTTCCAGATATTGAAGATATTCCCCTAAGGTAGTCCATGGAATATCATACTTAATGTCCGTTTGATCTTCTATACGTTCTTGCCTCATTTGCTCAGTCATCGGCCCCATTGAGCTGCCCTCACCCAAAATTTCCAGGGTCACACCCTGACGGATATCTCCCTGAGAACGACCGTCTTCAAGTAAACTGACATTGGCCCAACTTAACATGTTAATGAATCCCGGGGCCACAGCAAGACCTTCGGCATCAACTTCAATTCTTCCTTTCACATCAGCCAGGTCTCCCAAAGCAGCCACTGTATCCCCGGATATTGCAACATCCCCTTTGAACGGCTTATCCCCGGTGCCATTATATATGGTCCCATTACGAATTATGAAATCATATTGTATCGGACTGGAACAAGCTGATAAGATTAAAAATGCCACAAACAGTGTTCTATTCAAGGTCGATATTGTTTAGATTGTGATTTAGGATGAAACTTCAACAATTTCGTTTATAACCTGAACTACCTCTTTAGCTGACTGGTTATTGCCCAAAGCTTTCTGAGCTATTAATTTACCCCTCAGGGCATTGGTCCGTTTAGGCATTCGTTCAAGACTGGTGTTAAATTGTACCAATGCTTCTTGAGGTCGTTCTTGATCAAGTAGCCAATAGCCATATTGTTCAAAGCTTGGGTAGGGAACATCAGGCGGTCCAAAACTGTAACCGGTGGTGGCCTCTAAACCAGTTGCTTCCAACATGGATTTTTCTGCAGATTCCGGATTTTCCTCTATTAGTGCTTTGAATGCGGCAAGCTGGTGCCACATTACGGTGGCCCTTTGAATATCAGTGCGATTAGGAGCATAGCGGGTAGTACCTACACTGCATAGGGTAATACCATCAGCAGTAACTATAAGCTCAGCCGCGGCGATCTCCTTATCAAGGCTGTCCATCTGCAATGAAATAGTTTCTGAATCATCTCTGAGATAGGCCATATGTCCCTGAAAAAAACGATGCCCAGCCTGACTATTCAGCCCCAGGTCCTGGCGGCTAACCACCATAGGTTCAATGTCCTGGCTCCACTCACCACCGTCTGTTAGACGGGCATTTATCATAGCAATCCAGTATGCCCTCGCCTGCTTGGTAGGAGATTTTTCAGTAAAGGCCACCATGTCTTTCAATAGCCGATGTGCGTCATCCTGTCTCTCTTGTTGAAGGTAAGCATAGTGAAGCCAGGAATAGCTGTGATATCCCCTGGCGGCATCTCCCAGTCCTTTTCGTTCCAGACGATTTACACTGGCCTGATAGCTCGCCTCATTAGAAGCCACCACATCGTCCCACATTCCTAGTGCCAGGTAGATGTGTGAAGGCATGTGGAGGGCATGGGTTGCATCCGGGGCTACTTTCGAGTAAAGGTTGGCGGCGTCAATAGCGAGTTGAGCGTAGTCAGGATCATCGTATGCATGTATCATATAATGTAATGCACCGGGATGATTAGGGTTTTCTTCCAAAATTCCAGCTACAACCTGGGCGGATTTGTTAAAAATATCTGCGTCTCTTCCCAATGGTACTGACCACATTAGTCCCAAGGCATAAAAAGCGGCTACTTCCTGATTTCCGGGATACTTATCATATAGTCTACCCATATGATCTGCATAGGCTTTGTTCCTTTCAGTCAGTTCACCATCTCCGTATAGCAGCTCTATTCCCATCCAGAAATCTCTTTCAAGTTCATTTTCAGCCATTCCCAATCGTACCTCGCGAGTACCACCTAATTGGTCCATTACCCTCCTGCCAGCATCGACATCCTGTAGTCTCCATAAAGCCTTATAATGAGTCATAGCCTCCCCCCAATAAGCCATTACTTCTGTATCATCTGCTTTCAGGGCTTGCTGGAAAGCTTCCCGGGCATCGTCGTATTCAAAACTGTGTAGTAATAGCAAACCATGTTCAAAACCTTTGCTGGCTTGATCAGAAATAGTGAATTGATGGTGCAGGCTTCCAAGTTTAGTCTCGTCCACGGGCTGGCTTGATTTTCCGCATGATGCTAAAAAAAATAACAGGACAAATGCAATTGAAGATCTCATGTTTTAATATTTTGGATTCTGAGAAAGTTACGAATTATTGGGTATTGAGCAAAGGGCAGGGGGCAAAGAGCAAGGGGCTTGGGGCTAGGGATGAAGATTCAGCTTTCAATGAGTGATTTTATGAGATGTAAATATTGCGGTAAACTTAGCAAAGAGCATGGGGCATGGGGCATGGGGCTTGGATTGAAGAGCAGAGAACTCCAATCGGTTTGGTCTTGTAACCAGAATTGAGACCCTAAGCTTATACTTTGGTCAAGATGATAAAATTTAGGTTTCATGATCTGGAGATTTGGCAACAGGCAATTGAAATCAGTGATTCACTATTCGACATATCGAACCAACTAAATGCCAATAGATATTACCGTTTTGCGGAGCAACTACGAGGTGCAACTTTAAGCATTTCAAATAATATAGCTGAGGGCTCTGGCTCATCGTCCAATAAGGATTTTGCACATTTTCTCAATATAGCCCATAGATCTGCTTTTGAAGTCTCAAATATCTTGATTAATCTAAGTCGTCAAAGTCTAATTGACATCAATACTTGCAATGAACTAAACTATCAGTTGAATTTGCTGTGCCGTAGAATAACAACCTTCAAGAGAACACTCTTCAGATAAGCTTCCCCAGCCCATTTACGCTGCTATACACTCTGTTGACTATCCTAATTCTCCAAACAAAGTAAATTAACCTTAAATATTCCCTCTCCCCAATCCATGCCCCATGCACTCTGCTCCAAGCTTTTTGCTAGCCACAAACACAAAGACTTGCATATACAATTTATCTTCAGTTAATTGTCGCTTCCCTAATTAGACTCCTACAAGACCATGAAAAAATTCAATGTCGGAATAATCGGATATGGTTGGGTGGCTACTGCCCATATAGATGCCATCAACAAGTCTAACAACGCACAGGTTACCGCTATTTATTCATCACGGGAACTTGACAGTGAACAGGTTAGCTCTGAATGGGGCTCTCCTATAAGGGCTTATACCGATTTGGACCAAATGCTGGAAGATCAAAGTTTGGACATTGTTTCTATTTGCAGCTATCCAAACCAACATAAGGAACAGGCAATAAAGGCAGCCAGAGCCGGGAAACACTTGATCATTGAAAAGCCGCTGGCATTGTCGTGGGCGGATTGCCAGGAGATTGAAAAAGCAGTAAATGAAACTGGTGTTAAAACCTGCGTTTGCTTCGAATGCCGGTTTTCTAACCAATTTAAGGTGACAAAGTCCATTATCGATCAGGGGTTTTTAGGTGAACTGCATTATGGCGAGATCGACTACTATCATGGTATTGGCCCCTGGTACGGACAATTTCGATGGAATATAAAAAAAGATGAAGGAGGCAGCTCACTGCTTTCTGCAGGGTGCCATGCCCTTGACGCTCTGCTTTTGTGCATGAATGACCAGGTAATAGAGGTAACCAGTTATGGGACCAAATCTGCAAGCGAAATATTCAACCCCTATGAGTACAATACCAGCTGCGTAACCATAATGAAGTTTAAGAATGGCGCTATTGGAAAATGTTCAACAAGCATAGACTGCCTCCAACCCTACTATGTCCACACACACTTGTTCGGAAGCGAAGGAAGCTTGCTGGATAACAAGTTTCATTCGATGAAGTTGGAAACAGATAAGAATACCTGGTCCAGTTTGGCCATGAAACTGCTTGACTCCGGGGACGTTTCGGATCATCCTTACCTGGATCAATTTAATGTCTTCTTTGAATCCTTAAGTCAAGATATAGAAATGCCACTTACCAGCCTGAGCCAGGCGATGAAAACTTTTGAAGTAGTTTTTGCGGCGGATAAGTCTGCGGAGGAAGGTCGGCCCGTACAATTATGAAGGACTGATTGATTGAGGGACTGAGGGATTGATTGATTATGCCTTGACATTCAATTATTCATTTTTCATTTTCAGTTGATAACAATTGCTCAATCTCATCCCTTGAAGGTATCGAAGGTTGCGCTCCTAGTCGGGTAACAGAGATTGCTGCCGCTGCACTGGCAAAACGTATCGCCTCTAAAGGTGCCATCCCTTCCACCAGGGCTGAAGCTAAGGATCCGCAATAGACGTCACCCGCACCCGTGGTATCTATAGCTTTAACTTTGAAAGCCGGCACAATTTGCCTTAGATCATCTTTGACCAAGTACGATCCATTTTTCCCCAAACTGACAATAACTCCTCCATCGGTGAAAGTGGCTAACTCCTCTGCAGCCTGTTGAGCTTGTTCTATACCTTTCACCTGGCGGCCTACCAATGTTCCGGCTTCGGATTCATTGACCACCAAAATTGCCAGGTGCTTTAGGAACTCTTTTTCCAATGGTTGCGCTGGGGCTAAATTTAACAGCACTTTCTTTTCCTCTTTAATTGTCCAATTAAGAATATATCGCAACATTTCGGGATGCAGTTCTCCCTGTAACAAAATAACTCTTGCTTCCCGTAACACAGGTTGCGCTGTTATGATATGTCGTTCATTTAACTTATAATTCGCACCTGGTGCCACAGATATACAATTCTGGCCATTCTCATCCACCGTGATGATAGCGGTTCCTGTAAACACACCAGGTTCCTGAAATACATTGGAAGTATCAATGTTGTCCTCCTCGAATCGTTCCATAAAATTTTCAGCATAGCTGTCTGTCCCCAGGCAAGTGATGAATACTACATCCCCGCCCGCTCTGGCGGCAGCAACTGCCTGATTTGCCCCTTTTCCACCAAATGTTTGAGTAAATACACCTCCGGCTACTGTTTCTCCCGGTTTTGGAAAACTAGGAACCTGCATAATCAGGTCGATATTTGAACTGCCGACAACGGCTATTTTTTGACTCATATTATCAAGAAAAAATGACCAGGATTAATCCTGGTAAGAAGCTCACAAACATAGCAAAAATAAAGTTTGTTTGTGTGTGGGTATGAAATTGTAATGTGGAATATAAGGAAATAATTACCGGTTATCAGTGCTATGAAATCTGATCAAGACGGTGTAAATTGTAAATCCCTTTAGTCAAAATAACACATAATCTATGGCAACTTACAACTTGAAAATCAACGGCCAACAAAAAGAAGTTGATGCCGATGGAGATACCCCAGCAGCAGCCTATCAAAAATAGTTACCACCTGAACAAGACAACACCATGACTTTAATAAAAACAACCTACGACCGAAGGTCTTTCATCAAAGTCTCTTCACTATCTACCGGAGGTATGCTGCTGGGATTCAGCTGGATGGCTTCATGTAAACCAGACCAGGTGGCTAGTATGCCGAAAGAGTGGTTTGATATCAACGGATTTTTGAAAATCGCCGATAATGGACTGGTGACTATCATGTCCCCTAATCCTGAAATTGGTCAGAACGTAAAAACCTCTATGCCGATGATCATTGCTGAAGAGTTGGACGTCAGTTGGGACCAGGTGGTGGTGGAACAAGCCGGATTAGACCTTAAAAATTACACCCGGCAAAAAGCTGGAGGCAGCCAATCCATTCGACAGGGCTGGGAAAGCTTACGAATGGCGGGTGCCACTGCCAGACGTATGCTAATGGAAGCTGCTGCTAAGCAATGGAATGTTCCTTTGGCTGAGTTAACTACAGAAGAAGGGGTAATTAAACATGGAGACAAGACAATTGGATATGGAGAAATTGCTGCCGCTGCAGCTACTGTGACTGTTCCTGAGGAAGTTGAGTTAAAGGACCCCAAAGATTTCAAGATCATTGGAACTCCCAGGAAAAACGTCGATGGCTCTAAAATTGTCTCCGGCAAGCCCCTGTTCGGACTGGATACCCAACGTGAAGGCATGTTGATTGCTATGATCGAACATCCCCCGGCCTTTGGAATGACACTGAAATCACTTGATGATTCAAAAGCCAAAGCCATGCCAGGTATAACAGACGTGTTCTCTTTTACTACAGTTCCTGAAGGCACAGATATGCAGCGCTATGATACTAATAATGCATTCAACGATCTGGTGGCAATAGTAGGAAATACCACCTGGCAGGTGATGAAAGCAAAGAAAGCGCTCAAGCTCAGCTGGGAACGGGTAACACCACTTGAAAGCACTTCAGACCACATAAAAGGCATGTACGATCTTTTGGGTGAAAAGCAAAAAGACCCTGCTCGAAAAGATGGAGACACCAAGAAAGTTTTCAAAAATGCCGCCAAAGTAGTTGAGCGGATTTATAGCGCTCCTTTTCTGGCCCACAATACGCTTGAGCCAATGAACTTTTTTGCTGATGTCAAAGAAGACCAGGCTGAACTGGCAGGACCCATTCAGACTCCTGAATCTTTGAGTAAAACCGTATCCGCAGTTTTGGGTTTACCGGAAGAAAAGATATCTATTATGATGACCCGCATGGGGGGCGGATTTGGTCGAAGGCTCTACGGTCATTTTGGAATTGAAGCAGCGGTAATATCCAAAAAAATCAATGCCCCGGTCAAGCTGGTATATTCACGGGAAGATGACATGACCCAAGGTACATACCGCCCTACATATAAGGTCACTTACCGGGCGGCGCTGGATAAGAACAACAATCTTGTTGGCTTTCAAGTACGGGGCGCCGGAGTTCACGGTAGTCCGGTATTTGCCAATCGGTTTCCCGCTGGGGCGGTGGACAATTACCTGGCTGAAAACCACACCCTGGAATCCAACATTTCCACCGGAGCCTGGCGGGCGCCCCGTTCAAATTTTATTGCAGGCGCTGAGCAGGCATTCCTTGACGAAGTAGCAGAGGCAGCCGGAAAAGATCCCATCGAATTCCGTCTGGAATTGTTTGAAAGGGCTATAAATGACCCGGTTGGAGAGGACAATGATTATGATGCCAAACGCTACGCAGGTGTGCTGAAGCTGGTTAGAGATAAATCTGATTGGGGTAAGGAAACCCCTGGAGTTTACCGCGGCGTATCAGCATATTTCTGTCATAATTCCTATGTCGCACAAGTAGTGGATGTGGTGATAAAAAACAACCAGCCTAAGGTGCAGAAGATCTGGTGTGCTGTTGACTGCGGGATTCTGGTAAACCCAGAAGGAGCACGTAACCAGGTGGAAGGAGGTATGGTTGATGGGATTGGACATGCCATGTACAGTGCCATGACTTTCAAAAACGGCCGTCCAGAGCAAAACAACTTTGACAGCTACCGGCTGATCCGGCATCGGGAAGCGCCTGCTGAAATTGAAACTTATTTTGTTGATAACGGCATCGATCCCACTGGATTGGGAGAACCATCATTGCCTCCCATTATAGGTGCCTTGGCAAATGCGTTGGCAAAAGCAACTGGTGAAAGATTGTATGAGCAACCATTTGTGGGACAGAAGATTGATTTGGGGTGATTTAAATTACGAAGGACGAAGGACGGAGGACGAGGGACGAGGGTGTTAGGGTGTTAGGGTGTTAGGGTGTTAGGGTGTTGGAATTACTAATAGAACGATGGCATATAAAATAGGAGGACACAATGAACATGGTTGATGAATGGTTAGCAGGGTGCGGGTATGAAATTGTAATGTGGAATATATAGAAATAATACCGTTTATCAGTGCTATGAATTCTGATCAGGACGGTGTAAATTGTAAACTCTTTCAGAAAAATAACACACAATTTATGGCAACTTACAACTTGAAAATCAACGGCCAACGAAAAGAAGTTGATGCCGATGGAGATACCCCCTTATTGTGGGTATTAAGAGAACATCTAAATTTGGTTGGCACCAAATTTGGTTGCGGAATTGCACAATGCGGGGCATGTACGGTACAGGTGGATGGAGAAGCGGTTAGGTCCTGCTCTCTGCCAATTTCCAGTATTGAAGATAAATCTGTAGTTACCATTGAGGGTCTCTCCGAAAATGGTGATCACCCCGTTCAAAAAGCGTGGATAGAGCACGATGTACCACAATGTGGATACTGTCAGGCCGGGCAAATTATGAATGCAGCGGCCCTGTTGGATCAAAATCCCAACCCCAGTGATCAGGAGATTGATTCTGCCATGAATGGCAACATATGTAGATGCGGAACCTACGTTAGGATCAAAGCCGCTATAAAAACTGCTGCCGCCTATCAAGAATAGTTTTCCCACACTCAACAAGACTACACCATGACTTTAATAAAAACAACCTACGACCGAAGATCATTTATAAAGGTCTCTACCCTTTCCAGCGGAGGTATGCTATTAGGATTCAGCTGGCTGGCTTCCTGTAAACCAGACCAGGTAGTAAATATGCCCAAAGAGTGGTTTGATATTAACGGATTTTTAAAGATTGCAGACAACGGCCTGGTTACTATCATGTCACCCAATCCTGAAATCGGACAAAACGTTAAAACTTCCATGCCCATGATCATTGCTGAGGAACTAGACGTCAGTTGGGACCAGGTAACCGTGGAACAAGCCGGGTTTAATATCAAAAAATATACCCGCCAACTTGCCGGTGGTAGTCAGTCTATACGTCAGGGCTGGGAAAGTCTCCGGATGGCGGGAGCTACTGCCAGAAGAATGCTTATGGAAGCCGCTGCCAAACAATGGGATGTTCCTGTAGCAGAGGTAACCACAGAAGAAGGAGTGGTTAAACATGGAGACAAAACAATTGGATATGGGGAAATTGCTGCAGTCGCAGCTACCGTGACTGTTCCCGAGGAGGTTGAATTAAAGGATCCTAAAGATTTCAAGATCATTGGGACCCCCAGGAAAAACGTCGATGGCTCTAAAATTGTCTCCGGTAAGCCCCTGTTCGGACTGGATACCCAACGTGAAGGCATGTTGATCGCTATGATCGAACATCCGCCGGCATTTGGCATGAAATTGAAATCACTTGATTCATCGTCAGCTAAAGCCATGCCTGGCATTCATGATGTTATAACCATCAATACCTCCGTGCCGGAAGGGAAAGAAGCACAATGGTCAGACACAAATGCCTTTAATGAGCTGGTGGTGGTGGTAGGAGCCACTACCTGGCAGGTGATGAAAGCAAAAAAGGCCCTTAAGGTAAGTTGGGAAGAGGAGTCGCCTCCAGAAAGCACTTCAGATCACATAAAAAGTATGTACGATCTTTTGGGTAAAAATCAAAAGGAGCCGGCACGGTTAGATGGAGATCCAAAGAAAACCTTCAGGAATGCTGCCAAGGTTATAGAACGGATTTATAGCGCTCCTTTCCTGGCACATAATACGCTGGAACCAATGAACTTCTTTGCTGATGTAAAAGAAGACCAGGCCGAACTGGTGGGACCAGTTCAGACACCTGAATTTATGAGCAAGACCGCATCCGCAGTTTTAGGTTTACCGGAAGAAAAGATATCTATTATGATGACCCGTATGGGCGGCGGATTTGGTCGTCGTTTATATGGTCACTTCGGGATAGAAGCCGCCATCATTTCGCAAAAGGTGAAAGCCCCGGTAAAGCTGGTCTATTCGCGGGAAGATGATATGACACAAGGCACTTATCGCCCCACTTACAAGGTCACCTACCGGGCGGCACTGGATAAGAACAACAATCTTATTGGCTTTCAAGTACGGGGCGCCGGAGTTCACGGCAGTCCGGTATTTGCCAATCGCTTCCCCGCTGGTGCAGTGGACAACTACCTGGCAGAAAACCACACCTTAGAATCGAATATCTCAACCGGAGCCTGGAGAGCGCCCCGTTCGAATTTTATCGCTGGTGCGGAGCAGGCATTCCTCGACGAAGTAGCAGAGGCAGCCGGAAAAGATCCCATTGAATTCCGTCTGGAACTATTTGAAAGGGCTATAAATGACCCGGTTGGAGAGGATAACGATTACGATGCTAAACGTTATGCGGGTGTGCTGAAGCTGGTTCGTGAGAAATCCAATTGGAGTCAAAGTACTCCAGGAGTCTACCGCGGAGTATCCGCATACTTCTGTCATAACTCCTACGTAGCACAAGTGGTGGACGTGGTGATGAAGAACAACCAGCCTAAAGTGCAGAAGATCTGGTGTGCAATTGACTGCGGAATCGTGGTAAACCCGGAAGGAGCACGAAACCAGGTTGAAGGAGGAATGGTTGATGGGATTGGACATGCCATGTACAGTGAGATGACATTCAAAAACGGCCGGCCTGAACAAAATAACTTTGACAGCTACCGGTTGATCCGGCATCGGGAAGCGCCGGTTGAAATTGAAACTTATTTTGTTGACAATGGCATCGATCCCACTGGATTGGGAGAACCATCATTGCCTCCAATTATGGGAGCCCTGGCAAATGCCTTGGCCAAAGCAACCGGTGAAAGGTTGTATGAGCAGCCATTTGTAGGACAAGCGATTGAATTGGGATAAAATTAATTACGAAAGACGAGGGAGTTAAGGTATTAGGGACTAGGGTGTTAGGGACTAGGGTGTTAGGGACGAAGGAGTTAGGGTTTCAAGTACCGGTCGTAGGATAGATATCCTAGGCCAAAAATTGTATTGGATCGTTCGTAGTAAGATGCTACGACCAGCTTACGGGTTAGTAGTCTGTCGGGGTCATTGAAGCTTGGCATTTGGAATTTAATTGTTTTTTAAATTTTGCCTCGCCTGCCTGCCCTCCGCACGTCTACGGCGGGCCGGGAGGCAGGTTTTTTGAGATTTTAAAGTTGTTTTCTCAACTTTTCCGCGGTAGCAAAAATATACTGCTGAATCAAATTAATCTCATCTTCAGTCAGCTTGCCTGTAAAATTAGGCATACCGAGCGCTATAAATGATCCTTGTACAATGTACTTGAAGTTTTCGTGAATACGCTTACTGCTCAATGCCAGGTCAGGCAGTGCACCGCCACCTGAACCAAGGGTACCATGGCACAAGGAACAATTCAATTCGAATAACGTTTCCCCTTTTTCCAGTTCCTCTGAGTTGGCAGTAATCTCTCCTTCTATCAAAGCTTTGCGGGGCATTTCCGGTAATTTAGGATTCGGCTCCTCACCTCCTATGGCAAAAGTGTAAATAGTGCCAGGATAAACATGTTCGGTGTTTTTTTCACTCAAACCACCTGCACCGCCCCATCCCACTGCCAGGGATAGAAACTGCTGACCATCTACCAAGTAGGTCACAGGGGGCGCTATCACTCCGGACCCAACAGAGGTTTCCCAAATTTTTTCTCCAGTAGCCGCCTTATAGGCCACAAATTGACCCTCTGCGGTTCCTTGAAACACCAAACCACCTGCGGTGGTGAGTACCCCGGCATTCCACTGTGTCTGATGATTGACCCTCCATCTAACTTCCTTATCCACAGGGTCCCAGGCTATCAGCATACCCTGAGGCAAATTTTCAGGAGCAGCAGTGTCAGATCTTATGGCTTTGCTTGGATCGACTGCAGTCCCCAGGTTCCATCCAAGATTAACTGAAAACCCCTGTTCATTATAAATCCACTGAGGGTCGCTTCCATAAAGGAAATCGTTCTCCCGTGAAGGGATGTAGACCAATCGGGTTTCAGGGTTAAAAGCCATGGGCTGCCAATTGTGTCCACCGTAATAGTTTGGACTGATATAGGCATTCACCTCCTGATAGCGACTGAAATCATTTTCCACGGGCCTTCCAGTGGATAAATCCACGTGTGTGGCCCAATTGACATAGGTATAGGGATCTGCAGAGATTAATTCACCGCTTTCCCGATCAAGCACATAGAAAAAGCCGTTCTTTGGCGCCTGCATTAGCACCTTCCTTTCTTTACCGTTAATTTCCAGATCAGCCAGCATAATGTGTTGAGTAGCAGTATAATCCCAGGTGTCTCCCGGAGTGGTTTGATAATACCACACCAAAGATCCATCATCAGGGTTTAAAGCCAGAATTGATGACAGGTATAAATTGTCTCCACCGCCGGGGCTGCGATAAATCCGGTTCCATGGAGAACCATTACCCGTTCCCACATAAAGCAGATTTAGATCAGGATCAAAGGCCATGGCGTCCCAGGCAGTGCCGCCGCCACCGTATTTCCACCACTCACCAGTCCAGGTTTCAGCTGCTGCTTCCATAGCAGGCGATTCAAAAGGTTCTGAGGGATTACCGGGAACTGTATAAAAACGCCAATCCATATCACCAGTAATGGCATCATAAGCGCTGACATATCCTCTTACTCCATATTCTGCCCCGCCATTTCCGATTATTACCTTACCTTTTACTACTCTTGGGGCCCCGGTAATGGAATAGTACTTTGAAGTATCTACCGTCTGTACCTGCCAGTGTACTTCTCCGGTTGAAGCATCCAGGCTAATTAATCTACCATCTATGGTGCCAAAAAACACCTTACCCTCATACAGTGCAACTCCCCGGTTTACTACATCACAACAAGCCTTTGGACCAAAGTATCCGGGGACTTCAGGATTATAGCTCCAGATCATATTCCCCTTGCGGGTATCAACAGCATATACCTTGCTCCATGGTCCTGTCAAATACATAATTCCATCAACCACCAATGGAGTAGCTTCAATACCTCGTCTGGTTCCTAATTCAAGAGTCCATACCAATCCAAGACTATCGATGTTGGTATCATTTATCTGATCCAATTCGCTATACCGGTCTTCACTGTAGTTCAGCCCGTAAGTAATCCAATCTCCTGATGAAGCGGATGCATTTACTAAAGCTTCATCGGTAATTCCGGCGGTTACGGATTTAATGTGTTTATTAGTTCCTGGTTCTGGTGATTGACAACATGATAAAATAAAAAAAGTATAGAAGTAAAGTGGTCTAGCGCCCATAGTAAATTGGTTTCCTACAATTTAAGGAAAATAGGAACACTATGAAATTTCTCTGGCCACCCGGATCATCGCTTCCAGTGATTTTTGTACATCCTCATCGGTGGTGGCCCAACTACTTACACTAATTCGCATGGCGCTTTTTCCCTGCCATTTGGTTCCACTGGCCCAACAGGTACCATCCTGTTGAATAGCCTGGATTATTTCATCCGTTCTTTCTCCGAAGTCTACCAATACTTGATTTAATACTACATCATTAAGTACCTCATAACCTGCTTCTTGTAATATTTTGGACATGGTATTAGCGTGTCTGCAACATTCTTCAATCAGATGAGTCACTCCTGACTTTCCAAGGCTGTACAAGGCGGCATAGGCCTCTACTCCTCTTGCCCTACGCGACAGACCAGGGGTAAATTGATATGGTCCGGGAGTCCCATCAGGAAGATATGCGGCATTTACAGACATAGCTGCTTTTAACAATTCAGGATAACGACAAATGACCACTCCATTATCATAGGGAACATTTAACCATTTGTGCAAATCTACTGACCAGGAGTCTGCTAACCTTGCTCCTTCTACCAGGTGATTGAATTTTGAAGAGGCGGCAGCCCACAACCCAAAAGCTCCATCAATGTGTACCCAGGCACCCTTCTCTTTGGCTATTGGAATAATCTGATCTAGTGGATCAATCGCCCCAGTGTCCACATTCCCCGCTTGCAGGCAGACGATAGTCGGTCCATCATCAACTTCGAAAGTATCTGCCCTGATCCTTCCCTGATCATCTACCGGAAGCCGAACCACCCGTTTACTGCCCAGGCCTAGTAGTGACAATGCCTTCAATACACTTACATGAACTTGTTCACCTACAATTACCTTTATTTCAGGGGCCCCAAACAAACCCTGAGCTTCTACATTCCAACCCTCCTGTTTCAACAAAGCATGGCGAGCTGTTGCAAGCCCGGTGAAATTACCCATGGTGGCACCAGTTACAAATCCAACCCCTGACTCATTAGGAAGACGCAAAAGTTCTTTTAGCCACTGACCAGCCACTGATTCAAGTTTTTCACCCACAGGAGAGAGTACCTGCAATCCCGCACATTGGTCCCAGGCCCCAGCCAGACAATGCGCCGCCAAAGCAGCCGGCAAGGTACTGCCAATAACAAAGCCAAAGTACCGCCCACCGGCAGTGGCTACTGTTCCAGGAGATCCCAGTTGGTGCAATAAATCCATCACCTCAGCGGGCTCAGTGGTTCCCAAGGGTAGATCGAAATCGAACCCTTCCAAGGCTGATATCTGATCTTGGGAAGGAAATACTGGCCTGGTCTTAAGTCCATTGAGGTAATCCACCATATGGCCGGTGGTAGCTTGGAGTAGCTTGGAGAGGAGTGTTTTATTCAATTTTTAATTGTCAAATTGATGTTGATTTTTTACTGGGCATTTCACGTGGGATTCGGTTTTTAAATTCTCCCAACCAATCCCACAATTCTCTCTGGTTTAAGTCCACCTCAACCACTGCTACCGGGTTTTCTTCTGTACCTTCTACCAGGAGCTCCCCTGTTTTATCAAAAACTCCGGTTTTCATGTCATAGGTTGAAGACACCAGATATATCTGATTCTCAATAGCACGGGCTTTACTCAAGGTCAGATTGCCCCCCCAAATGGGCATAAAAATAATCTCTGCTCCCTTCGAAGAAAGTGTTCGTGCCGGTTCAGGGAAAGATACATCCCAGCATATCATCATACCAATCTTACCAAAATCTGTATCAAACACCGGGAAGCTGTCTCCCGGAGTGACTCCTCCCTCAATTTCCTCTCGCGGTAAGCTCACTTTGCGGTATTTTCCGGCCAACTGTCCAGCTCTATCCATCAAAACCGCGGTATTATATACTACCGCACCTTCCCGTTCCAGAATCCCTGCCACAATATACATTTGGTACTTCTGGGCAAGTTGACCAAGAAATTTAGTAGTAGGTCCTGGAATAGACTCGCTGGCCTCTACATAGGATTTTTGAGTACCCACAATGGTGATCCCTTCGGGAAGGCAAACAATATCGGCATTCTGCTCTCCAGCCATCTCAATATAACTTTTGAATTGCTCCAGATTTTCATTTGATGAGGTGGTCTGTCTTGGTCTGTGATGAATGGCTGCCAGACGGACCAGTCGCGGTTTTATGGCATCGGTCTCTTTTAAACTGGTACCTCCAAAATAGACCGTCCCCTGATCGGCCCACCGGTATATTAGGTCAATTTTTGCTTTGGTGGCCCCTGATGGCACCTGATAAGTTTGCTGGATTACTTTCCAGTCATCATTGGCCTGCTTAGCTCGTAAACCGGGGAATTCAATAAATGCTACCTGTTTATTGTCATCAGTCAACCAGATAATTCGCGACAAAACACTGCGATCAATTTCATCTACATTTTCTGATTTGAAATAAGAGGTGAATTCATAGTACTGCTCCGAATTCACATCATAGGTCCGGGTCCAACTTCCGTTGGCATATTCTTTATTATCACCTGAAAGCACCAGAGTAGGCGTTCCCTCAAATTGAACTTCCTTTGAGATCCAATGACCGGGATCGATTTCGGATCTGAGCGATTGAAATTCCCAATCGGTGTCGAAGGAGGCTGAACTCTTAGGATTTGAGCAGCTTAGTGCAATGAGCATTAGGGCAAGGTAACAGATTTGGGTATTGGCGTGAGATCTTGAAAAATACATTACAGTAAGGGTTGAGGATTAGTATTGATGAATTTTTATGGCAGTTTATCTAACTTTTGCATCTCTTTACTCATTTGCTGCGGAAACCTGAAAACACTTCCCTCTCTGGAACTGATATAGAGTCTTGATTCTGAGGTCTTCCGCCCATGACCATCTGCCCAAAATGCGTAAAAATCCGGATGAGCATTGACAGGTCTTCGTGCATAGGTATGATTGAACTCGCTATTTTGGGTAAGTTGTTTTAATTTTGACCAGGATTGTCCCTGATCTTTACTTTCCCATATAGCTATTTCTCCACCTGGATTGTAAGGTTGCGGACCGGTTTCAGTAGGAGCTATTAATCTCCATATTCCATCTTTTTCAATGTAAAGTGATCCCATATCATAGTTATTGTCCGACGTGGTAATATCTCTGATACTCCATTGCTTCCCATTCCAGTGAGCCGTTTTCCAGGTTCTGGGGTCATTTTTTGGTCCAGTTTCATACCCTTTGGAAGTAAGATATAGTATTACCGGCCTGTCCTCATGATCATAAGTAATATCTTTCATATACACGTTCAGGTCTTTATGATAGTAATCGTAGACAAGTGCTGGATTTTCGACCTCTGTCAGCGGCAATTCCAGGGGAGTGCCATCAGCTGCTTGCCAGGTTTTTCCTGAATCATGGGTTTCTACGTAATAAAGGTTGGTACGCCAGTTTAAACCGGGTTTACTTTCAATGTCCGGATGAAAATTAAAGGCAGATCCAGCCACGTCTTTACCAACGGCACTAATTTGATAATGCCCCTTTCTTATAGCTGCAATGCGTTGCCATTCTGACCATTTTTCCCCATCAGGGCTGGTCATAAAACAAATGGTTCGGTTTGCCGGGTAATTATAGCGGGTGAAAAAATTCACAAATCCATTATCCGGTACATACCAGCTTTGCATGTAGGAAAAATTAGTCATAGGTACAAGTTGTCCATTTTCCAATTTGGTAGCGCTTATCATGTCGAATTCATCAATATCATAAGGCATTTTACTTTTACTAATATAGGAGGGCCTGGAGGTGCCATGTGAAGTAGAAAAAATATAAATGTATCCCTGCTCATCTATTGACATTACGGGATTATCATGGGCATCAGTGGTTTGTTTGTCCAGCAGCAAGGTAGGTTTTGGTACTTCCCCCGTGGCATGATCATAGTAAGACACCATATGCAACAAAGTAGAATTTTCCTCATCAGTACCCCCATAACAAAAAAATGTTTTATTTACCTCTGGCCGGTATACAGCATGTGGATTGTGTTTGGCACAATACGTAGCCAGTCCCCCGCTATATTTAAACTTATACTCATTATCCAAAGGTTGGTTCATATACCATATACCACGGTAGCCATCCGTCTTGGCATTATACAATATCCGTTCCTTACATTGCAGTAACAAAGTAATTATTGTCAACAAGGAGAAGGAAAAGGTAGATATCATAATATAGTTAAATCATTTTTCTTAAAAACATTGATTAATGGCCAAGCTAGATTCGGATAAAACTGATGACCAGCATCCCCTCAATTAACATCACGTTTTCAGGTACTCCTTGTTCTGTGAAGGCTTTGATTTCCTTCATAGTTGTTGATATGAATTTTAATACTAAGCTATAATAAAAATAGGATAGTAATCCAGTCTTATTATATCAACCGTTGCAACCGTAAACAACTTCTGGCATATATCTCCTTTATATTCTTGTTGGATTGCTGTACTGCACTTTTTGCCTTGATGGGATCCTGCCAGATATTTTGCAACGCGCTGGAAATTTCCTTACCATCTGTATCGTCGATTTCAAATACCCAATCCTCCAGCCCTAAATCGTAATACATTTGACCTTTGATGGTATCTTCCGGTTGACGCAGATAAAATGCAGGAGTTCCATTGACCAGTGAGATGATTGGAGAGTGGCACTCAAAGCTTAACAGCGCAAAGGACTTTTGGTAAATGGAGGCAGCCTCATCAGGCATCCAGTAGCCGTGTTTTACCACCTTTGATTTGACATCTTCCGGCAACGGGTCTATAAGCAATTCATCCATAATATCCACCTCATAGGTCATTTCAGGGCAAATCAACACCTTGTTTCCGGTATCACGTACCCAGGAGATAATGGCCTCTCTCATTTTTACATGATCAATTTCCTTATATCTTTGGTTGGTTGATTCAACCTTATCAATTCTTTCTTCGGTCCAGTTAGTCTCCCCGAATTTGTGATAAGGCGTGTATCGAAGCCTTGGGATGGCGCATATAAACTCCTTTTCTTTCAGGTCATTAGCCTTTAAAAATGTTTCTGCTAACTTATCGTTCTTTATATTCAAATAAAAAGTGGCATCCGGTGCAAACGATAAATGATCTCCAGAAAGCCCTTTTTCCTTAAGTATATCCAGAGATTTGGTTTCCCTGGTATATATGAAGGAGGCCTTTCTTAGTAGAGATAAAAGTTCATTATCTATGCTGGCTATAGTAGTGCCAAAAATTCCAAATGGTTTTGAGCTGTACTTTGCCCAGGCTTCCAGATTCGACCTGCCCACAACATATGGACCGGAACCATGGACCATAAGATCGGCTGTTTTGAAAGCATCCAATACTTCCGAACTGTCGACATTGTACTGCTCGTCTACATCTCCATGTATGATCTTCACTTTAGGGAAGTTATGGGCGATGAGCGCTTCCACTTTTTCGTTTTTACTTTTTTTCCACAGTATAATATTGGCTTCAGGAATAAAAGTTTCAAGAACATGTAACAATCCAGGAGTGTGCGCGATGTCTCCAATATTTACATCCTGCCACCCTGAAATTACCAGTATGGTGGGGTTTCGATCTGGGCTTTGTTTACATGACTGGGTGATAAAGAAACTTATTGAAGCTAAGCATGAGTTTCTTAGAAATGTCCTTCGTGAGTGCGAATTCATGCTAATTTTATCTATAATTAGATAAATTTATCTAATTATAAGGTCTTGTTCAAAATTTATAATCCAAATGAAACTCTTCGTAATTGTTATTAGTCTATCAGTATTTATACTTTCCTGCCAATCACCACCGGAACCTACTCAATTATTCAACGGAATAGATTTGCAAGGTTGGCACGTTGATGTTCCTGAAATGGATACAAGTTCGGTTGAGAGTCCATTTATTATTAGGAACAATCTGCTGGTAAGCCTGGGGGATCCCAATGGACATTTGATTACCGATGAAAAGTTTCAAAACTATCGACTTAAAGTGGAATACCGCTTTGCCGGAGAGCCCGGCAATTGCGGGGTATTGGTACATGCATCTACTCCCAGGGCCTTGTATGATATGTTTCCAAAATCATTGGAGGTACAAATGTTTCATGGAAATGCAGGAGATTTCTGGTGCATCGTCGAAGATATAGAGGTACCCAACATGGAAGCGCGTAGAGGCCCTCCAGCTGAATGGGGAATCACCGAAGGAAAGAAAAGACGGATCCTAAACCTGACCGATGATTCTGAAAACCCTTTGGGAGAATGGAACACCATGATCATCGAGTGTTTGTCAATCACGGAACCAATAGTACTGCTTCTTCAGGACAGATAGCCGTACAGGCTGAAGGATCGGAGGTGGAGTTTCGCACACTGGAGTTGGTAGATATTATCGAATTTTCTGGTGATGACGCATTTATTGAATTGGTGAATTAGTGAGTTAGTGAGGGTTGTATTGTTTTTCAAATGCGCTTATTTCTTCTATTGACAGTCCGTTGTGGATCATTAACCGGTATCTCAAAACCAAAGGTTGGTCTTGAGGTATTTGTACCTTATACTGACCGGGAAACACTATATTTTGCATACTGGATTTTTGCCTTAATATCCATTTTTGAGGATAACCCGGAGTGCTGGGATGACAAAACAATGTCACGCCGGTCGGACTTCCGCCCCTTCCAAAAGAAGCGGTGAAATCCATCCAGGGACCAGCATCTACTTGCAGGTTTTCCGGGGTAACTTTTCCTTTTTTACCCCTGAAAATCAGGTCATCGGGCATTTTTATGCGGATAGACAACCCGCCGTATCCCTTTTCGTTATTTGACCCGCCAATATACAGACTGTCAATTTTGGCTTGTAGACTAATCTCCATATCAATCAACCGGGCCCCATTTTGTAAGCGGTGAACCAGGTAGTTGGTGTTCTCAGTCATGTAGGGTTGCCCACTATTAAATACAGGCGAAGACCATTCAACGGATATATTGAATACGGCCTGTTCGAGATTTACTTCTGTTCTAACATTTTTTATGGTTGAAACGAAATTGTCAAGCGCCCAACCATCACTAATGGCTGAATCTGCAACATGAATTTGGTGCCATGCCCAAAAAATTCCGCGATGATGGGGATGATCTTCCGGGAAGTCCTCGGTTAGTATATCACCCTGCAAACTGTAGAGTGGGTGTATATAGTTGTTCCTGGGGTATTTTCCACTGTCCAGCGATTTTAGGGCTTTTTGGTAAAAAAGCACAGGTTTTCCGTTTTCAAATAACTCCAGGCCTTGGGAGTTTTCCTCGATTGAAAATGGACTCTCGGATTCCGGTGCGGAGCTGCAATTCATTAAAACCACCGTGATGAGGGTTACCAGTACGCTATTTTTCATCTACTTTCTTTAGTTCGTACACTTTTATATTGTCAAACCTTGCCTGTTGTTTTTGGGTCATCCTGATACCAAATGCTCCGTGCTGTGGTGCCGGTCCGGTCCCTTTACAGGGAAGCTCGTGCTGCCATGATTTGTTACTAATACATGGGGAACCCTTATCTGTCAGATCATGCACCAGCAAGCCGTCAACAAAAATTCTTTGTCTTTTCCCAGTTGAAGCAATCACCATCTTATGTATTGTTCTGTCTGTAGCAACCACGGGGTCCTTTTCCGATGAAACCAGATGAAATCCCGGAGCTTTGCGAAAATTGGAAACCCCGGTTCCAAACCGGTGGAAGGTGCAATGGTAAGCTGTTAAATTACTGCTGACGTATTCCTCATATTTGCCGGTGCGTTCCCAGGAAAAAATATCCTGGCCATTCAACCCAAATGCATTCCAAAATACCATGGTAAGTCCATGGTCCGACACCGATCGGTATTCAAACTCAATGATATAAGGATCTTTGAAATCCTGCTTCCACCAAATATTGCCTTTAGGATTATCTATTTCAGGGTCATATGACTCGAAAAAAAGCTGTCCATTGTCAATTTTTGCACGGACCTTCCCTTCAACCAGCCAATGATCCAAATTGTGGGAAAAATCTTCAGAGGCTATTAATTCACCTTTTACATAGCCTGGGATAGATTGTGCGGTTATGGCATGACATGTTAACACCAAGAACATTAGGGGCATCATTCTATCCATAGTCTAATAATGATTTATTAAAAAGAAGGAAATATACCACTTTGAAATGATTAATAACAAGGGTATCACAGAGTTACACTGAGCTGTTGCCTCGTCCTGCGACATGTGTTCGGGCGCATACATGGATTTACTTGTCGATGACTTCAGATATTATTAATTTATCCGAATAGGACTCAGTTTATCCAGGCAAATTATTCAACTCCATCATGGCAAACTAATGGTAAATTCTGAACCGAGAAAACCACCGACAGTATTTACCATACAGTTTTAAACAAAAAAACCACGCCTATGAGGCGTGGTCGATTTCCGAATTTTTTATAGACTAGCGTACTACTTCTACTTTTACGGCATTAAGGCCTTTTTTACCTTCTTCAACTTCGTAC
>QIEB01000165.1 GCA_003229495.1 Flammeovirgaceae bacterium | reverse complement strand
TTTGTAGCATTAAAACGCTCTGCCTCAATCAATGCAGATACTGTCCGATGCAATAACTGATACCTGATGTTCCCCAAAGGCTTACTGAATAGTCCAAGTTGCTCACAGAGAAATTTAAGTCTGGTCTTTTTCCCAGAAGAAGCATTTTCTTGCCATTCCGATACTACGGGACCAAATGGCTCGTTCACCTTTCCTTCAATAGTTATTGAGATCAAGTCCCCTTGGGATCGTACAAGAACAAATATATCATTTTGGGAAGGTCGGCCCCCACCTGGGAGAGGGACTTTATACTCAGGGAAAGCAACCAGGATTTCCATTGCTTTAAAAAATGGATAAGCTGATTGGGAGAAAACCTTTTTTATGCTATCTGGAAAACCATCAGCTTGTTCCCAACAATAGGCAAGGGCTTTGGCAGAATAACCACTTCGCCATTGTTTCGATGGTTCAGCTAAAAGACTCTTCCACTTTTCAGGCCCTTTAGAGGGAATAAAAATTTTACTCATTTGTCAGTTTCCCCTTTGACTTTGACTCGCTTCTGCAATATTTCTTGGATCTCCTCGACGGCAAAAGACATCAGATTTTAAATTACGACCAACGTTAGCTGGGCTATCTTTGCAAACTGTCAAAACCCGGACCTCGGAACTAAACTAACTCTCTTAAGCCCTTATTACCAGGCTTAAACTTAATCACAGTAGTGGTTATGGTTTAGTTTTAGTCTCCTTGTTTGCTTTCTTGTCTTTGAGGGCTGCCTCGACAGCCATTTTGAACGAAGTCAGAGGCTTAGCTCCCGATAGCTTCTTGCCGTTGACAAAAAAAGCCGGGGTGCCGGTAGCTCCGTTTTTTACTGCTTGCTTTTGTTCTTTTAGTATTTCTGTTTTGATGTCCTCATTATTGCGATCTTTGTTAAACTGTTCAATATTTAGGCCGAGTTTCTCTGCATATTTTACCAAATCTGCATCATCTAAGGCTTTGGTATTTTTAAAGAGGATATCGTGCATTTCCCAAAATTTCCCCTGTTTTCCGGCAGCCCGCGCTGCCAATGCAGCGGGAAGGGCCTTTTTATGAAAAGAAAGGGGATTGTTCATAGTAGCAAAACGGATTTTACCCGGATATTCCTCTAGAAGTTTCTTAAGGGTAGGTTGAACCCGTTTACAAAAAGAACACTGATAATCAGTGTATTCGATAATAGTTACTGAAGCGTCCTTGGGCCCCTTGGTGGGAGCGTTCATAGTAGTTACCGGATAGATTTTATTGGGATCCTCGTTACGACGCTTCTTTTTTCTCCTTTGATTTCCCTCCTCCCAGCCTTCAAAAAAGCCAAGAATGAAGTCTTTGGATTTCCCTTCTTTAACCATTTTGACCACTTTTTTACCCATTGGACGACTGTAAGGGCATTTACGGTCCGTTTTGATGCAATTAGCCCAAGTCCCCTTTGAGCAACCGCAAGAGCAACTATTATTGTTTAGAATTTTTAAGACTTGTTCTTTTTGCTCGTGGCTTAAGCTGGATAAATCCAATTCTTCCTTATTAAAATCGGATTCCTTATAGGTAATGGACGTAGCGTAGGCGAGATGAATTGTAGTTGCGGCGAGTGAAAAAACTATGGTTAGAATAAGTAAAAAATAGAACCGAAAAAATTTCATTATCATTAGTTCCTCTGGTTAATCATAAAGTTGAAAACGAAACCACACCGCTTTTATAGTTTTACAAACCACTATCGTTCAGACAAGAAGACGGTCGTGGCGGGAGAGCGGTTTGTAGTGGGGGGTTCCTACCAGTTGGTTTATCTGCTGGCAATAAGGTTTCTTATCACCAGCTACCCAGCAGGAACCTAAGCATTGTTGTCACTGGTCAAATCCGTTGATAAATCTTATCCTATGGCTAAAAGCTTGTCAAATTTTATTCCGCCACCAAATGCTTTAGGGTGATTATACCTGAACACTGCATAATAAAGACCTCTCCTTTTTCCCTTTCCTAGATTTTGTTTACATCGTTTTTTAGCCACGTTATTGTATTTACAGCTAATGATTTCTGATAGTTACCCTTTTCAGAATTCCCCGTATAGGAAGCTTGTTTTGTTTGGCACGTTATTTGCTCATAATATTTGCGTAACTTTAAATATTGGGGCATAATCATGAGAATACGTAAATCAGTCGTTATTATAATGACCATTCTTTTTTGCCTGCACTTAACCGTTTCTGCCAGCCTTGCTTGCTGGGGGACAAGACCTCTGGCAATGGGTGGCGCTTTTAGCGGGTTGGCTGATGACGCAAACGCTATTTATTGGAACCCGGCTGGATTGGCATTGTCTACGCAAACAGGGGTTACTACTATGCATAACACCGGCAAAAAAAATGATTCCAACTATGATGAATATCTGGGAATTGCTTTGCCAATGGGTACTTACGGCACGTTAGGAGCCGCTTTTGTCTATAATGAGGATATTCTCTATAATACCAACGGTACTCAAGACGGCACCAGAAGAGATACTTACTATCAGTTAGGCTATGGAGCTTATGTGAAAAAAGACTGGAATCTGTCATTGGGCGCAAGTTTTAAAGTGGTAACAAAAGATAAAAATACCACCACCTACACTGACCAGGATGAGTGGTTTGATGTGGACATTGGAGTACTTTGGGGTTTCGGGAAAGACGTGGGAACCAAGAAAATGTTTTCCTTAGGGGCGCTACTTCAGAACAGCACCGAGGCACAATTTCTAAAAAAGGGTGAAGCCAGCAAGATGACAAGGAATCTCCGGCCGGGATTTGCTTTTCACCCTGATGAAAAAACCACTTTCTCTTTTGAAATATACGACGCCCTGGGTAAAACCAGACAAGAACCGGAAGATGTCAGCCAAGACCTGCGCCTGGGAGTAGAAAGATGGATTTCTGAGGTTGTAGTTCTCAGGGCCGGCGGTTATCATATAAATAACCCCAGCATGCGCGCATACACCGGGGGAATCGGTTTCAAGGCTCCCGCCGATTGGGGACTCAACCTGGAACTTGACTTCACGATAATGTACTGGACTGCATCCGAGTCAGCCACTAAATTTATCGGCTTGACTTACATGTTTTAAAATCTAGTTCAGATCTCAATTCAAACCAAACACTTTGCCCCTAGCAATTTAAGGTAAATTCCAGGTGCAAATTAAGGATTAGCTAAATGAATGTCATCTAGGTAAAACACTTCCTGCTCTTCCCCCATGTTCTGAAAAGCAATCCCATTAATAATAGGCTCATCTGGATTAACAATACGTTGGAGTGGAATCTCCACTTGGTACCACGATCCACTATCTACTGAAAGGGACAGAAAATCCCTTAAATTAGGCCGCTCATTATCAGGGGGATATTCCGGGTCTTTTCCTTGTGGATTTTCTATTTTCTCACAGTCTGACCGAGCAGCAGTCGTAAAAATTTTAAAGTTTTGTTGTCCTTGCCCGGTCAAAAATATCCGAAAGCTTAGGTGTGTCAATCGCCTGGTATCCAAACCATAATGATGCATAAATTTGATGCCGGCATAGTTATTCTGGAAATCAACCGATATGGTGCAATTTTCCTCAATTACGGGATCAGGAGTGCAGAAGCTTATGGAAAGATCCCCCCAATATCCCTGCCCGGAATCCCAGGGATTTATCCGTGCTTTACTGTAAATGAGAGAATCGAATGTAACTGGTTCTGTTGTAGCCTGATATGCTCCGCCAGGATATTTTTTAAGGACATTTAATTGATGTTCTGCAGAGCAATCCAAGAGATTTAAGAAACAAGGCACTTCCTGATTTTCTTCGTAACAGTGCTGAGGATTGATATAATGCCAAGCGGTCACAGAAAGATGAAGTGGTTCAAAAAAATCAGTAAAAGCATAATCAAGCACTTCTGCCCAGCCAGCCGTACATGGCACATTTGTTTCTCCGATAAAAATCGGCACATTATTGTCAATAGACCAATCTATCACAGGCATAAGTCGATCGCGCACATAGTACTTCCATAACCCGATTGGTGCTGATTCTTCACCCACTTGGTCGTATCTTGAATCATTGTTAAAATCAAAAAATACGTGAGGGGAATATACAATACGGGGGGGAGTAACAGTATCTGTAATGAATGTTTCTTTAGAGTTTTCTACCGGCCAGTAGCTGGCAAGCGAGTAATTTGGCCCTTCAACAAAAATTAAGTGCCTATCATCCACAGTGCGGATTTCATTCACAACTGATTGAGCAATCGCGTGCCATCCACAAGAACCACAAACCTCTCCATCCTCCAGACGGACAGGTTCATTCATAATGTCATAACCAAGTACTGTGGTGTTACCAGAAAAGTATTCGGCTAAGAGTTTCCATGTTCGGGCAAGAAGTTTAGGGTAATCATCATCGGAATTGATATCGACACATTCCTGAGCTGACTGACCTGACCAGTATTTTAAGAAATCGTGCATGTCAAATATGACATAAAGTTTCCGGTCCCCTGCCATCTGAACAACTTCATTTAGGATAGCAAGGTAGTTGGGATTTAAGCTTGTTGGTAAGGAGTCGGTTGGTTGCCAATGCGTGACAAGCCGAGCCCATTCAAAAGGAACACGGATAACATTAAAACCCAAAGCTTTGATGTTGTCCAAATCCTCGGGCCGTGGTTTGAAATAGTTTGTGCCTTCATCTCCAGGATAGGGATTATTCCCAAAGGATCCAAACTCGAGACCAGTTAGGTTTACCCCACGAAAAACAAACTTCTTGCCAGTGTAATCTGATACTATATGCCTCCCTTCGGCATGAAAGAAATCAAGGCTCCAAGCACACTCCTGGCTGGTATTAATCCAATAGCCATAGGTCGGCTCTACAGTTGTCAGATCGCTGAAGCCGGGATTAGCCGGATCGTAGACTTTCCAGCCTCCATCAATAAAAGCCCATACTGAGACATATTTGCCATCAATTGAGGTTAGGGCATCGGCAACTGCTTGGGAATTGGTTGAATTGTAACCGACTAGATTCCAGCCACTGACCAAGTCAATTGAATCGGATGATATGGAACCGGAAACATTTAAGGTTGCAGCTTCAGTCATTTTTATCCAGTAACCCCATCCAGCTTCCATGGTCGCCAAATCGCTGAAACCCGGATTTTGTGGGTCATAGACTTTCCATGTCCCACCTATAAAAGCCCATACACTTTCATATTTGCCGGAGATAGCATTTAAAACGGACTCAATTGCAGTATTTGAAGGTTGTAGCGGCAGAGATATTAAATTCCAACTGCTGGATAACGAAATATCATAATTTATCAAACTGGTGTATTCATCCGCTCCCATGTCATAAGCACTAGGGTTATTGGGTATACTTGGCACATCATAGGGACGGGCATCACTGTCGATGTCATCGGTAGGTGCATCAGTCGCTGTGCCCGCATCAATACAGGGTGAGCTACTTTTTAGATGATAGTTCCCCGCAAGGGTAGGCGCTTCCGAAGCCGGGCGAGAGTCGAAAAACAAGGGGTTAATATTGATATTTCCGGTTCCAGACCAACCTCCCCAGATGTTGGAATAACTAACATTAATGGTTCCAGTTCCATCCAAATAAATTTCATTAGGACTTGAGTCTGCTGAGTTCCACCATAATATACTGTTAATTACCGTCGACGAGGAAGACTCCTTACAAGAAATCCCACCGCCAAAATAGGTGGCTGTATTACCCCCAATAGTGCAGTTAACAATTGTTGGGGAAGAAGAAAATGAACAACCAATCCCACCGCCAGAACTATTAGCTACATTGCCACTAAGAACACAATTGGTAATTTTAGGCGAGGAAGACACACCGCACCTAATTCCCCCTCCCCATTTAGCCGTATTGCCACTGATGGTACAGTTGCTTATTGAAGGCGAGGACTTGTAGCAACCGATTCCACCGCCTTCATATTCAGCCGTGTTACCACTGAGCTTACAATTAGTTATTACAGGGGAGGATGAATTACCATTACCTGGAAAATATGCATCACTACAATAAATCCCGCCGCCACGATTAGCCGTATTGCTACTAATAATACAATTTGTTATGTGCGGGGAACTATCATACCAGCAAGAAATTCCGCCACCATGATTAGCTGTATTGCCCATAATTGTACAGTTATTTATTGAGGGCGAGGAAGATGTGCTGCAATCAATCCCGCCGCCACCACCAGAGGAGGTAACTGTGTTGTCCCTGATAGTGCAATTCTCAATTGTCGGTGAAGCAGACCATTCACAATCAATACCACCGCCAAACGACATAGCCGTGTTATCGCTGATGGTACAATCGGTAATTGTCGGTGACGAAGAAAGGCACATAACCCCACCACCCCAAGTAGCCATATTGTTACTGATAACACAACTTGTAATAGTTGGCGAAGAGGAGGAGGAACAATAAATCCCACCGCCAGAACCAGCATTAGCCGTGTTGCCAGTAACAAAACAATTGATTATAGTTGGAGAAGAAGCACGACAATAAATCCCACCACCATCATTACCTTCAGTGCCATCATAGGTGCCGCTCCCATTAGTAATAGTAAACCCGTCCAGCACTGAGCCTGAACCCTCAGCGGAATTAAAGGTCACCACGCTGCCGCTTTGGGCGCCGTCAATGATAGCGCTAGCAGCTCCACTCTCCGAGCGGACGGTAATCGCCCTGCCGTTGAAATTAATATTCTCCACATAAGTCCCATCGGCCACCAGCACCGTATCCCCATTACCGGCAACATCAATCGCTGACTGGATAGTGGGATAAGACCCCGGCACATTAAGCATCGCCGCCTGGGCCAGTCCTCCATAACACAACAACCCAAGGCATAGTACTAAGCCTAAACTCCCTGAACGATTAGGCCACAACTTACTGTATATTCCTCTAACCATGATAAACTACCCCTTCGTTGTGAATAAAGCCAAGTTAAGGCAAGCTCCAGGTGCAAGCCTGGGTGGTGTTAATCCAGTAGCCGTAATTCGGTTCCGTGGTTAGCAGGTCGCTGAACCCGGGATTGGCCGGGTCGTAGACTTTCCAACTCCCCTCCATAAAAGCCCATACAGATACATAATTCCCATCTATTGAAGCTACGGCATCGGCAATAGGCTGGGGATCGGTTGAATTGTAGCCAACCAGATTCCAGCCGCTGACCAGGGGAATTGTATTGGATGGGGTAGAACCGGATACACTGAAATTTGCCTCCTCAGTCATCTTTATCCAGTATCCCCAACCGGCTTCCATGGTGATCAAATCACTAAACCCGGGACTGGCGGGATCGTACACTTTCCAAGTATTATCTTGAAATGCCCAAACACTTTCATATTTGCCGGAAATACTACTCAACACAGACTCAATCGCGGTATCCGCGGGTTGCTGAGGCAGTGATATCAGGTTCCAACCGACTGTCAATGATATATCATAACAATCAGAATCTCCAACATATTCATCAGTTCCCATGTCATAGACTGAGCACTGCGGTCTAAGATCACCATCAATGTCATAGGCGGGAAAGTCAGGAGGAATACTAGTTGGGTCTCCCACATCAATACAGGGTGAGCTGGCAGTTAGGTGATAGTCAGCATTAGAGGGATCAACAAACAATGGGTCAGCGTTAATGTTATCGCTCAAGAAGGAAGCCCCCGTTCCAGTGATAAGGGAAGGGTCAATGTTAGAGTGACTAATGGTGATGAAACTAGCCCAATCAGCTAAATAGACTTCATTATAGCTTCCTCCGGCTATATCTCCCCACAAAATACTGTTTATTACTACCGGTGACGAGGAATCAATGCAAGAAATCCCAGCACCTGCATTGTTTGCGGTATTATCACTAATGGTACAATTAGTAATCGTCGGTGAAGAATCATCACAGTACAGTCCACCGCCGCGACCGTATGTTCCTGTCGCTGAGTTGCCGATAACATTGCAATTAGTGATTCTAGGCAAGGACTTCCAGCAGTGAATTCCGCCGCCATGGGAAGTGGCCGAGTTGCCGCAGATTGTAGAATTGACTACTGTAGGGGATGAGTAGGAACAAGAGATTCCGCCGCCATCATGGGCTGAATTTTTGGTAATGATACAGCCCATAATTGTTGGTGAAGAGGATGAAGAACAACGAATTCCGCCACCTCTGCTATTTTCTCCCGTAGCCGAATTGCTACTGATAGTGCAATTAGTAATCGTTAGCGAGGAAGCCGTGCACCAAATCCCGCCGCCTTCGCTCCATGTATCGGTGGCCAAGTTGTTACTGATAGTGCAATTTCTAATCATTGGGGATGAAGCATCACAGTAAATTCCACCACCATAGTATTGAACTGTGTTGTCGCTAATAGTACAATTGGTAATGATCGGTGAAGAAGATTGCTCGCAATAAATCCCACCGCCCCAGGCCACTTTGTTACTGTTGATATTACAATTGGTAATCGTTGGCGAGGAGAAATTCCCGCAAAAAATACCCCCGCCTCCACCCCAGCCAAAGGGGGCAGAAGTTGAATTGCCACTGATGATGCAATTGCTAATTGTTGGTGAAGATGCGTTGCAGTAAATCCCACTACCATAAGTGCGTGGAATGGTGTTTGATTCATCAACGGTTCCGCTTCCATTGGTGATGCTAAAGCCGTCTAAGACTGATCCCGAACCCTCACCACTAGCAAATGTAACTACGCTGCCATTTCTGTTGCCGTCAATAATAGTGTTTTGTGGCCCATTCACGGATTGAACGGTAACAGCCTTACCGTTGAAGTTAATAGTTTCGGTATATATTCCATCGTCCACTAACACAACATCTCCATCAACTGCGGTATCAATACCTGCTTGAATAGTGGGATAACTCCCCGGAACATTGAGTGTTGCTGCCTGGACTAGCCTTCCATAACACAGCAGCCCAAGGCATAATATTAAACTCAAACGCAACTTCCCTAAACGATGGGGCCATAACTTATTGCATGTTTCTCTCATGGGATTGAAATCCCTTTGTTATGAGTAAAAATATCTTAAGGCAAACTCCAGGTGCAAGCCTGAGTGGTATTAATCCAGTAGCCGTAGTTTGGTTCCATGGTCAGCAGGTCACTGAATCCCGGGTTAACGGGATCGTAGACCTTCCAGTTTCCATCCATAAAAGCCCAGACAGAGACGTATTTACCGGCGATTGATGCTAAAGCATCGGCAATATCCTGGGAATCGGTTGAATTGTAGCCGACTAGGTTCCAGCCGCTGACCAAGTCAATTGAATTGGATGGAGTAGACCCGGAAACCGTCAAGTTTGCAGCTTGATTCATATTTAACCAGTATCCCCACCCAGCTTCCAGGCTTACCAAATCACTAAAGCCGGGACTGGCTGGGTCATAGACTTTCCAAGTATTATTTACGAAAGCCCAAACGTTTGTGTATTTGTCGGCAATATTACTTAAGATAGATTCAATCGCTGTATCTGAGGGTTGCGCTGCTAAGGATATCAAATTCCAACCTGCTGTTAGTGAGATGTCATACGCTATGTTTGTACAGCTATCACCATTTCCTGGATTGACTGTTGCATCGCTATCGTCACAATCGGTGTTGTCTTCAACGTAGTTTTCAGGAGCAAAGCAAGCTTGGATGCTATAATCAGGGTTGCCATAGCCGTCTCCATCTTCATCGCGGTAGTAAGTGCTCAATGTACAATTAAAATTTGTGGCTGTCGACACCAAATTGCCAACCGTATCGTAGGTATAATCGGCAGTAGTGCCGTCTGGGTAACTTGCTTGGACAAGGCGATGAAGGTTGTCGTAGGTGTAGCTGACTGTTTCGGCGTGAAGCCTGGAGCTAATGCCTAACAAGAGCGACAGGGTCAATATAAAAACACCAGCCGTTAACCAAACGGATTTTACTCTCATCGCCTTCAATCCCTTATTTTATATTCTTGACTTAACACCGATATTTTATTATTCTTAAAGTTAGAAATCATAAAAATAAACATTAAGAGAGGAGTTGATTTCATTGCCTACCCTAAAAGTTTCCAGCAACCAAGCTATTTCTTTAATAGAGCAACTTTCCAAGAAGGAAAAGCGACAAGTTTTGGAGCGTCTTGTATTTGACATTGATGTTCGTTTCACCTCAGCTTGCGAGATAGGCGGGCAGGCCTTCAAAAAAATTTGCCGAGCAAGAAATCTGAACCCTGATAAAATGAGTGAGGAGGAAAAGCTCTCCCTGGTTGATACAATCCTCCATGAAAGCTAGCTATGATCAGGGTAGTCTTTGATACCAACGTCTATCTTTCTGCCCTATTTTGGTCGGGAAATCCCCGAAAATGCATCCTGCTTGCCAAACTCAACAAGGTGCAAGCCTTTTCCAGCCAGCCGATTATTGAAGAGATCCGGGCAAAATTAATAGGAAAATTTGGTATATCAGCAGAAGAGACAGACACCATTATTAGTGATATCCTTGCTTACACCACGCTGGTAGAACCAAAATCCAGCCTTAAAATTGCTATCAATGACCCCGATGACCACAAATTCATCGACTGCGCCCTGGAATCAAAAGCCCAATTTATTGTCTCAGGCGACAAGCATTTACTCTTCTTGAAAAAAGTTAAGCATATCAGTATATTAAACCCGGCGGAATTCCTCCCCCTCTGCCGCTTTCTGAGTAAATGAGTATTTGTGAAATTGCCCAATTTGCATCTATCCCTCTGGCTTGCATAGAGGTAGGAACTATAGATTTCTCTATTTATGTGTGCCGATATCTATGAGCGTGCAACTTAACTTGATTTTGCCTATGTCTGTAAATTTAGTGCCTTTGAGGTACCCTATCAAAAAATGCAAAAGCCGAGAACCCCAAAAAATCACAAAAAATTTGCCGAACATTACACTAACACTAAGTTTTTGTAACTGAATAAATAACCCATCATCTAATAGTTACAGTTTTGTTTTTGATGGTACTCAAGTAAAAAATTGAAAAAAGGATCATTCCGCCGAAAATTTTCATTAACCTGCTTTATAAATTCAGAATTTTCCTGCTCCCACTTCTTGAGTTCTTCACGTTCTTGTTTTTCCCACTTTGTTTCATAATCAAGTCCATTTTTAATCCCATACGCTTCCTCAATAGATTGTGTTATTGTATTTAAATCTCTTTGAAATTCCTGTCCCTGACTCAAAAGCTCCGCTAATGTTGCTATTAATACTGCATCTAATCCATGAGGGTCTATTTTAATCATAGGATTCCCTCCCACATACACATACCGATTAAAACTCCCCGGCTCCCACTTATCTCCCCAAAGCGGGTCTTTTTGGGTAAATCTCTTCGTACCAGCATCATAATACCTGGCCCGCATGAAGTAGAGATTATCCCCCTCATCCATGACCCCGAATTTACCCACAAACTTATAAGCATTCGCCACAGTCTCGCTGCTGTTGAGGATTTTGCCGTAGGGGTCATAGGCGTATTTATTGACTATATTCTGAGAAGAATCGGTCATAGCAACGGTGCTGCCCAGGCCCTCATAGTGGTAATAGTAAGCATCTCCGGCCGGGGTAATTTTGGCTAGCAATCCCAGGCCATAGACATAATAGGCGGTAATATTGCCGCTGCCGTCGGTTTCCGCCAGAATTTGCGACAAGGCGTTATTGGTATCTACCACATAATGCGTAGTAGTCCCGTTTACAATTTTGGCAATCCTATTTCCCAGCCCGTCATAAATATACTGAGTGCTACTCCCGTTTGCAGATATTTGAGTAAGCCGGTCTTCATAGTCATAGCTGTAAGAAGTCGTTTTTGAAGCAATGGTTTTGCTGGTCAGGTTGCCATTATTATCGTAAGCAAAAGTAGCCGCATTAGTTCCATTAGCTGATAGAACTTGATTCGCAGCATTGTGTGTATAAGTCGTATTATCTAAAAAGGGCGCACTAGATAAGGGGTCAATTCTATCTACTGTTATTCTATTGCCTACTCCATCCAAAGTGTATATATAACTTGCAATTACTTCCCCATTAGCTTTATTTGTAACCAACGAGGTCAACCGCCAGCGGCTGTCATAACCATAAGTGGTGGTCACTCCATTGGGATAGATAACAGAATCTAAGTAGTTCTCAAAGGCATAGGTATAAGTGGTAGTATGCCCCAACCAATCGGTAACTGTTATCAATCGGTTTAGTTCATCATAGGTATAGGAAACCACGTTACCATCAGGATAGGTAATGGGGGTCAAATTGCCCACCACGTCATAACCATACTGGATGGTTTTGCCATAAGGATCGGTTTTACTCCCCAGACGATTACGACCGGCAATAAAGGAGTAAGAATAGCTAGTGGTGCCACTGGCATCGCTCATACTGGTTAAGTTGCCGTTGTCACTATAAGTAAAATTTACCTGGCTGCTATCAGGATAAGTAGTGGTAATTAAACGATTATCTCTATCATAGGTGTAGCGTATGGTATTACCATTAGCATCAGTCTTGGCCAAAATGTTTCCCGCCGGATCATAGCTGTAAATAGTGTTATCCGCATCTCTAGCTAATCTATCCGCCGCATCATAGCTATAGGTGATAGAGTTATTTGCAGCATTTGTTACTGAAACCATGTTGCCCGCACTATCATATCCATATTTAGTTATTCCCCCTAAAGCATCGGTAACACTTGCCAGGTTTTGAGCAGTCAGCCCATCGGTGGGTTTGTAGGTATATTGGGTGGTTTTACCTTCTTCATCTGTTTTACTGGTTAAGCCACAACATTGGTAAGTAAACTGCTGTACGCCAATGGGATAAGTAATCTTGGTAGTCCTGTCAATCCCATCGTATTGATAGCCGGTTGCGTTTCCATGGCTGTCAGTTGTTTGTGTAAGCCTGCTCACAGCGTCATAGGTGTAGGTATAAGGGACTTCTCCTTTGGCGTTAGCAATACTTAGCAGGTTGCCGGAGGAATCATAAGAAAAAGTTGTGGTGTTGCCGAGGGCATCGGTTGTTGATGTCAGTTCCCCATGGCTGTTATATGTAAAAGCAGTCGCCGGATTACTGGTTGCGGTAAGATTGTTGTTGCCGTCGTAAGTGTAGGTAATTACATGGCCTTCGGCGTCGGTTAGTTTAGTCAAGTTATTGTTACCGTCGTATTCATAGCTAATTGTGCGCCCCATGGGGTTGGTAACCTGGGTTAAATTCCCCCGGCTGTCATAGGCCATTGAAGTAACATTGCCATTGGCGTCAGTAATCTTTGTCCGGTTGCCGTTGGTATATGTATAGGTTAACTTGTTACCCAAAGCATCTGTAACATTCTCTGTGTAACCCTCGGCGGTATTATCATAGTAAGTGGAGTTCCCATTGCCGTCAGTTATCTTTACTCTATAATCATTATCCTGGAAACCATATGTCTTGGTAATGCCGTCAGGGTTGGTAAGGCTGGCTAGAGCAAAATCACCGGATGATGTGGTATAGGTTAGAGTAGTCGTCCCTTTAGGGGTGGTAATGGAAGTGATATAGCTGTTGGCGTCATAGCTATAGGTTACAGTGTTTCCTTCCATATCCGTAGTACTGACTAAATTGCCGTTGCCATCGTAATTGTAAGAAGCTGTGCGGCCTAAGGGGTCTGTTATTTGAATTACTCTGTCGTTTTCGTAGGTAAAATTATAAACCCTGCCGGCAGCATCGGTAATAGAACTTAATTTGCTTTCACTCGGGTGGGTAAAAACGCCTGTATATTGAAAAATTATTGCGTTATTGTTATGATCTATAATAGATGTTAGGTTACCGTTTTCATTAAAATTTTGAGTTGTTTTCTTGTCTTTTATCCTAAGGGACCAAGTGTTGTCAGAGTTTTTGATTAAAATATCATATACTCCTTCCTGAGAAATATATCCACCCAAACTATCTGGCTGAAAAATATCTTTTTTCCCCGACCCACGAAAGAGGTAAACACTACCGTCAAGATTTTCTTGCAACCAGATACCGTAATTAAAAGTCCACTTGTTGCCAAAGATGCTACTACCGTAATCATTTGCGTTATAAGTTCGTTTTATGCTTACTATTGGTCTACGACCTGAGTAAGAACTATCGATATCTTCTATTAACATATTCAGATTTGATGTGTTAATTGAAATCAAAGGCATTCCAACGTTAGGACAACCATTTTCTTTTATGAAATTTATGTTTTTATTGTCTTCTCCTCCACCTGATATTCCTTTGCCACACTTGTCCCAACCTCTAATAACATGATATCCTATCGAAATAAGCTCTTTATTTTCTACTATTACCCCATCCTTGGTTTCTTTTCGAGTCCTTGTCGCAATATAGTCGCCAACTTTTGTATAAGCCCGCTTGATGAACTGGCATCCCTCTTGAGTGGGGAGAACCATCCTACCATCTCCCAAACTCCAACTATAAGTAGCAGTCCACTTATACTTGCTAAAATCAGGATTGATAAATTCACCCTCAAAATAACAAACATCAAATGTTATTTCTTCGCCAACTAAAACAACAAGATACGCTCCCGGGCCAAAACACGAATCATTAGTAGCGCTTTGTGCTTGAACCTGAGGCGCCAGACACAATAGCAAGCCCAATATTAGATAAAGGTATTTCAAAAAAAACGGTCTATTTTTCATTACTAGATTCCTTAAGGCAAAGTCCAGTCACAAGTCTGATTCGCGTTAATCCAATAACCATAATTCGGTTTCATGGTGAGCAAATCGCTGAAGCCAGGGTTAGCTGGGTCGTAGACCTTCCAAGCTCCATTCATAAATGCCCAAACAGATACGTACTTACCGTCGATTGATGCTAAGGCATCAGCAATATCCTGGGAGTTGGATGAATTATAACCAACCAGGTTCCAGCCGCTGACGAGGGAAATTGAATTGGATGGAGTAGAACCAGAAACAGTCAGGGTCGCAAGTTCGTTCATTTTCAGCCAGTACCCCCATCCTGCTTCCATCTCTGTCAAATCACTAAACCCAGGACTGGCTGGGTCATAGACTTTCCAGGTATTGTTCATAAAAGCCCAAACGCTTGCATATTTGTCAGCAATACTGCTTAAAACAGACCCAATCGCGGTATCTGATGGTTGTTGAGGTAGGGATATTAGATTCCAGCCAGTTGACAACGAGAGATCATACTCTATAGTAGCACAGCTTTCATTAGAATAAGCGGAGCGTCCAGTGGTATTATAAGCCATTACCCGATAGCAGTATTGAGTGCTCGCGCTTAAACCAGCATCTGAATATGAGGTCTGATTAGCAGTTACTGTGGCTATTTCGGTGTAGGTAGCAGCACCATTGTCACTGCGTTCTATACTGAAACCATTTTCATCACTGGAGTTGTCCGTCCAGCTGAGGTCTACCTGGCTAGAAGATGCAGCAGTAGCAGTCAAATTACTTGGAGGTGTGGGAGTTCCCGCAACTAAAATATAAATAGTAAAATGGTCTATTTGGGCAGAAATGAATTTATTGACAGTATCAACGCCGGCAACCTCTATCTCTACCCAAATTGAAGTACCCGTATCATAATAATATAGCTTTAAACCATGAGGGTCAGTTACCCCGGCAGCTACCAGGTCAGCGTCAGTGTAAGGGATGGTGATGGTTACCGGAGCACTAAAGCTACATCCATCCGGCCCAAAATCTACCGGTACTCCAATTCCTGATATGCCTGTGGGAAAGGAGGGGAGAGTACAATGATCCAATTCAGAAATAGTGATTACTGTAGGCTCTGATAAAACCCCGGGGGAAATCTCCACCGCTATGCCATTAGCTTCAACGGTACCCCCATTGCTATCAACCAGCTGGGCAACAATGATGTTGGGATTGCAGGCGCCATTTATTACTGTTACAAAAGCAGTAGTTGAAGTCTGACAACCAAATTCGTCGGTTACTGTCAGGGTAGCTGTATAAGCGCCAGGAGTGACATAAACATGCGTAGTACCTCCGATACTGGCATTTGGCCCGCCAGTTTCCGGATCAGTTCCATCACTAAAGTTCCATGACCAGGTATAAGAAGTTGCCGTCCCGCTGGCGTAACTAGTGAAGTCTATTGGGTCCCCAGCAATGACCGCAGCAGGACTAGCAAAAGCAATAACCTCAGTATTACTATCTACACTAATGCTTTCAGTAGTAGCAGAGTTTGAGAATCCGCTATGGTCAGTAACAGTTAGCCTAGCGGTATAGCCACCACACTCATTATAAGTGTAACTGGGGTTTTGGGTGGTAATGTCTTCCTGAGACCCGGTCAGGGTATCAAAATCCCATGACCAGCAGGTAATTCCCCATTCATCATCAGCGGTACCTGTAAAATTAACCTCCAACGGGGCATTACCACTCATTGGACCGGCATCGGCTGATACTGCCGGTACTATGGTATCCTGTGTCCCACCACCGGGACCGCCATCAGCCCCCATATCATTGCGTGAGCCATCTTTATCATTATAAATTGGGTTAGGATCACCGCCATCTATACAAGGAGACGCAGGATCGGGACTGTTGATATCTGTACAATCATGAACTCGTTGCAGGTGGTAATTGCCACTTTCCGCATCTACAAAAAGAGGATCGGCGGAGATGTTATTTCCTCCACTAGGATTACTGTTGTTATTCCAGAAATTGTTATAATCCACGACAAGGGGGTCACTCTCATTGGCGTCAGCCCATCCGTATTCGTTATTGACTACTATATTGTTAACTATGGTGGACCCATCAGCGGTATCCGTTCGAATACCGATACACCCCTCATCAATGGTATTGTTCTCGACTCTGCCAGAGGAATGATCCAGGAAAATTCCCGCCGGGGCTGAGGGCAAATCATAATCAGAATTGCCGTGAATGACATTGTTATTGATAGTTACCGAGCTTACACCCTGAGCAAAAACCATAGACTCGGAGCGTGTGCCGCCATTATTACTGATAGTGAAACCAGTGAGCGTACTGTAACTGCCAAGTTGGATTTGATAATCACTCCCCATCTCAATAGTACAAACAAACCAACGTTCACCGATTAATTTTACTCCTTCGGGAATAACCAAATCACCTGTTGGGAAATAAGTGCCAGCCGTAACCTGAACGGTATCATCTGCTTCAGCTGCCCCTGAGGGGAGTAGGGTTTCCGCGATGGTATTGAAGGGGTGTGCCTGAGTACCATCCTCATCGGGATCGCCAGTATTACTGGCATCAACGTAGTAAGTTACCGGAGCATGTTGGGGATTAGTGCCATTATTATATTCCGTCAGATTGTCATCCCCATCCCCATCCGGGTCAAGAGCAGTATCATCTACTAAGGGATTAAGGCCATTATCCAACTCCCAGACATCAGGCATACCGTCATTATCATCATCCTCGTCCAGACAATCGAGGATGCCGTCCGCATCGGTGTCAGAAAAACCTTCATCAATACTACCGTCACAGTTATTATCTATCCCATCGCAAACTTCGCTGGCTCCTGGATTGATTGCTGTGCTACTGTCATCGCAGTCGCTACTGTCACTCACATAACCTGAAGGAGAAGAACAGGCTTGAATAGTGTTAGTAGCATCGCCATAACCGTCTGAATCGCTGTCTTGATAGAAAGTTAATTTTACTCCTTCGTCAACGGTACCATTACAATTATTATCTTTTTCATCACATACTTCACTTGCTCCCGGGTTTTTAACAGCATCGTTATCATCACAATCGGTATTGTCGATCAAATAGCCTTGAGGGGCAGAGCAAGCCTGGGTGTAAATCTGGGAGTCGCCATAGCCATCCCCATCGGCATCGCGGTAGTAGGTGTTCTTCACCCCCTCATCTATCTCGCCATCGCAGTCATTGTCTTCCCCCTCGCAGACTTCCACGTTATCTGAAGTGTTGTCACTACATTCTACTGTGCTTCCGTCAACATTACAGACATATACTCCTTCTTCGCAAGAGTCAGAGTCAGAACCATCGCAGAGCTGTCCCACAGTAGGATCGAAGAGGTAGTTCTCACAATGATAAGTTTCGGCATGTCCACAGGAGTCTACCGCCATAAAGCAAAGAGTGGTATCACTATCAATGCTGATTGATCCCGAGTAGATCGGTGACCCGCTGGTCAGTTCGGTTCCATCGGTGGTGTAGTAGATGCTAGCCGTCTCATCTGCAAGCAGAGTCACTGATTGAGTGGCGCAGTAATTCCCTCCGAGCGGGCTGGCGGTAGTAATGGGAGAAATAATATCCACGTTATAATATTCCTGGAAAACCTCGCTGCTGTTTCCACAATCATCAACCAGGATGAATTTCAGGGTGAGTGGTCTGTCAATGTTGATAGAACCTGAGTAGACTGGTGATCCGGTGTTGGGATCGCTCCCGTCGGTAGTGTAGTAGATCGTAGAATTACCGATTTCGCCGGTAGACAGAGAAACCGTCTGGATGCTGCAATAATTTCCTCCTAATGGATCGGCAAGCAAAACCAACCAGTCGATTGCCGATGATTCAGTGTTTAAATAATAGTGGAAACTCCCAATACTATCTCCGCTGCTATAACCGGTGGCCACGTTCTCCCAATTGGCCCAAAGTCCTAGATTGTCATCATTAGGATTGCTGGTATCTGTAATCCACCCTTGCGGCATACAGTCGGTATGGGCTGGGGAGAGCAATTCAATAGAGCAACTGGGAGTTTGCCGCGGCTGATCATCAACATGAAATAGATGGAGACTGTTCTCAGCCATTATCTCAGGGGCAGCGAAGATAAAATTTCCCCCTTGTGGCAGACAAGTGGTCATCCAGCCGCTGTCAACTCCGGCATAAGCAGCTTTGTTGGCATCATGTTGGCTATCATTGATATGCATTGAGCTGAATTGGGCTACTTTGAATCCTTCGTGGCTGGTCATCCTAGCACTGTCAACAGTGAAATCCTGTGCCGCTGACAGATTGTATAACAACTCTACCTTGACCTGGGAAAGGGTGGGTTCATGCACGGTAATGTTAAGGTTGTCGGTATGGATGTAAGGGGCTCCCGGAACGTCAGAGGCCTGACCCACCATTTGCAAATTGCTTCCTAGCGTACTCCAGAGCAGATCCATCTCCTCAAACTTCAGGGTATGGTAATATTCTCCGCTGGTAGCGTTCCAATAGCCGGTAGTAACGAAGGAGGTGCCCCATCCTCCTCCCGAAACTTCAGCCATGTCGGGGGGCAAGGAGCGCAAATAACCATTAGCTTTGACGGAAAATATCTGGGGAAATAATCCGGCGCTTATATGAAACACTCGGATTTCTGAAAAGTCATCAATTAAGTTTCCGTCCACTGAAACCGGCATAGTCGGCTCGTCAAAATTTACCCGCGCTTTTACCACCCAGGTACCGTTATCCCCCAATATCTGGTTGATAATATACTGACTGGTCCTTACTTGTTCATGTTTGGAACAGCTGTCAACTGAAAAATACTTGAGAATCGTACTGCGAGTGATGGTAATAGGAGTGGAATACACCGAAGAGGCAGTGGTTGGTTCACTTCCATCGGTGGTGTAGTAAATAGTAGTACCGGTTTTGTTGGTAGCAAGGATGATAGTCTGATTGCCATCGTATTCCCCGCCAGGAGGATTAGCGCTGGTAACAGCCGGGGGTTCATTGACGTAAATCTCGGTATTGGCGGCGGCTTCCCAAACTCCACATATATCCAACGCCTTGAATTTCAAGCTAGTGGTCTCGGTAAAGTGGACAGGGTTCTGGTAATCATAGACCGGGGAATTTTCATCAGGTTCACTCCCGTCAGTTGTGTAATGTATTGCCGAATAGCTTGTAAATCCGAGCTTGACAGTAACTCCGTCACAATAGGTTCCTCCGGCAGGGTCAGCGTAACTGGTAGGCGGGCCGGGGGCAATCATATAGCTTTCGGAATGGAAGGCGGGAGAGGTCTCCTGATGACCGCAGGCATCCACCGCAAAGAAGTTGATTGAGGTGAACGTCGACACATGAACAGTAACCGGTGCCGGGCCATGAGGAGAAGAAAGACTGGGGATGCTTCCGTCAGTGGTGTAATAGATAGTAGCGTCTTCATTAGCCTTTAAAGTTATATCAGCGGGTTGGCAAAGCCGAATCGACGCAGGATAAGCGTGAGAAACCGGTGGGGTGATATCTTTGATATAGCTATGAGTAATTGTATCGCTTTGATTATCGTAACGGTCAATGGCAAAGCATTTTAAAGTAAAATCATCCGTTAGAGCAACATTAACCGTCTTGAAAGCTGAGTTGGAATTAAGGGTTGGCTCGCTTCCGTCAATGGTGTAGTAAATGTAAGCATCTTCATCGGAGGTGACTGTAATTACCGTACCATTGCAATACTCACCTGCTTCCTTATCTACGCTTAAGACCGGAACCACATCATCTGCCACCTCAAGGGTATGTGCTAATTCTGCCTTCTCACCATCCGGATTAGTGAGCACTAGGTCATAAAGCCCAACCTTAGGAATTACCGGTACTTTGGCTGTTATTTGAGTTGGGCTAACTAGAACTTCATACTCCAAGTCATACTTGTCGTCAATTTGAATTATTTTTAAACTTTCAGCATCTGGCCAATAAACATAGTTTCCAACTACATCTATGGAGTAGGCAGAAGTTGTATCTAATGAGTCAGTTAAAACAGGGTTGGCTGGATCAGAGACATCAATTACTTTTAGTCCTGCTCCTTTATCCGCTACATAAGCGTAGTTTCCCACTACATGAACATCAAAGGCATTAGAAGTATCCAGCGAGCCGGTCAGGGTAGGATGAGCTGGGTCGGAGACGTCGATCACCTTTAAACCTAATCCACCATCCGTTACATAGGCGTAGTTCCCAACTACATGAACATTATAGGCATAATATGTATCCAGCCCGCCAATCGGATTTGGGTTGGTGGGATCAGAAACATCAATTACCAATAAGCCTATAGCAGAAGTTGCTATGTAAGCATAGTTACCAACTACATCAATGCCACGGGCATAATTATAAGTATCTAACGAGCCAGTTAAAACAGGGTTGGCTGGATCAGAGACATCGATTACCTTTAGCCCTTCTTTGTGAACTCCCAAGTAAACGTGACTTCCTGCTACATCTATGCCGTATATGCCGAAGGTATTGGGAATATATAACGAGCCCGTTAAAATAGGATTAGCTAGATCGGAAACATCGATTACCATTAATCCTTCCACAGCATCTACTACATAGGCGTAGTGCCCCATTACATTGACCATAGAGGCGTAGGAAATATCAATTGAGCCAATCAAAACTGGAGTGGTTGGATTAGAAACATCGATTACTTTTAGTCCTGTTCCTTGACCCGCTACATAAGCGTAGTTTCCCACTACATCTACGCAGAAGGGATAACCAGTAGTATTCATCGAGCCGACTAAAACTGGATTAATAAAACTGGGTATTTGAACGGTAAAGTCTATAATTTCGTATCCAGAATCACCCATGGCAATGCAGGCTAAATTACCTTCCAGGAAAATATCGTTGGTGTCTCCTGTTGCCGTAATCTCACCCAAATCAGTGGGATTGGCAAAATCAAAGAAATCAACTAACCGCAAATCGCTTGATCCATCAGCTACTACGACTTTATATCCGTAATGGAGGACATCATGAGCGGTTCCAGGGGTATCATATGAGCCTATCAGCAAGGGAGAGGAGGAATTAGATACATCCAGGAGTAAAACCCCGTTATCTCCATCGGCCAAGTAAGCGGTTTCTTTTGTGCAATCTACTGCTACTCCATAGGCAATACCGGGGCTATCGTAAGTACCCAATAACGTGGGAGATGAGGGAGTGGAAACATCGATAATGCGTAAACCCGATTCTCCATCGGCCAGATAGATGGTATCACCGCATTTTTCCAACCGATAAGCGTCGCTGTCTCCCTGAGTCCCCACAATGGTAAGGTTGGCCGGGTCACTGACATCAATCACCTGAAGGCCACCAGCCCCATCCGCTAGATAAGCATAATCACCATCCACCAGAACCGAGTGGGCATCGGTGGTATCCACCTGGCCCAATTCCACTGGTATCAAGGGATTGGTAATATCCACCACTCGAAGCCCGGAAGCCCCATCTGCCAGATAAAGATTAGTACCGGAAATAGCCGCCCCTTGGGCATCATCCGAGGAAAGCGAACTAACCAACCTCGCTCCCGAATCTTCAAGCTGACTGATATCATAAACCCGTAATCCCTTATCCCCCTGAGCCGTATACAAGTATCTGCCTGATACCGCACCAGCCAACATATCCAGGGAAAACTCAAAATTATCTGCCAACTTAAATCTTTGCTCAAAATTAAGGTCATATATTATTAAACCACAGCTTCCACACGACACATAGGCGTAATTCCCCACCACATGGACTCCCCCAGCATTGCTGACAGATTTTTCCCTCCATAGGTAGGGATGCTCTGGATCCGAGATATCAATAATTTTTAGTCCCCCGTCTCCATCTGCCAAATAGGCATAATATCCCACCACATCAATAGCC